>DASPHQ010000699.1:0-12124 GCA_035629595.1 Urbifossiella sp.
GGTCGCCGTCGGTGAGCACCTCGACGCGGGTGTGCGGGTGGACCTGGGCGTCGGCCAGCGCCGCGAGCTGGTGGAGGAACGCGTCGGAGTCGAGCGGCGCCTCGGGGGCCTCGACGCGGTACGCCAGGCCCGGCTCGAAGAGGATCAGGAAGGCGAGGAACGCCACCAGGGCGACGCACACGAGGGCGACGGCGAGGACGACAGGGGAGGAGAGCCAGCTGCTGTCCGCCAGCAGGGCGAGTGGGACGGAGTGTACCATCCGGAGTGGTATAGGCTGCCCCGCGGGGTGCGTCCTCGTGGCTCTGATGATCGGTCGGTCAGGCGGTACGCCCGCCGTGCCGCTGCCACCAGCTCGCCGCCTCGTCCTCTGCCCACGGGGCGGCACCCTTGCAGGCGGCCAGGGCGCCGTCGAGCCCCGGCCGTCCGGGGACCACCGCCCCCGGTCGTTCTCCAGGCCCGCCCGCCGGCCGAGGTCCGGCCGGCTCGCGGACGTGGGCGTACAGGAACTGCAGGGCCATCCCCTTCACGAACTGCCGGCGGCCGGTCAGCTGGTGGTACGCCACCGCCCCCGGCCGTCCGGTGCTACCCCGTCCGCCGGCGCCAGAATTCGGCCCCCGGCCAGCGGGTTTCGAGGCGGTAGTACGTCGTCAGGTGGCGGCGGTACGCCGACTCCACGGCGCGCAACCGGGCCTCGTACCCAACCAGTGCGGCCCGGTCGCCGGCGTCCGCGGCCAGGACCGCTTCGGCCCCGCGCAGGCCGGTGTACAGCGCGTGGAACAACCCCTGCGACGACAGCGGGTCGAACGCCAGCGTCGCGTCGCCGACGGCCAGCCAGCCGGGACCCGCGAACGCCTCCCGCGTCGCCGAGTGGGCGGCGAACGTCTTCACTGCGTCGACCCTCGCCGGCCACGCGAACTGCCGCCGCAGGCAGGTCGTCCCGCCGAGCCGGGCGAGCAGGTCGGGCGGCCTCGGCCGCAGGTCCGAGTCGGTGAAGTACGCCAGCACGCGCACCCGCCCTGGCGTCAGCGCCGTGTACCACCACCCGTCCTCGACGGCCTCGACCCACGACTGCTGGTCGGCGTCGGCCGCATCCGCCGGCACGACCCCCACCGTCGCCACGAGCCGGTCGCGGCGGCGCGGCCGGACGCCCAGGCCGCCCAGGCACTCGCCGCGGCGGCCGGTGGCGTCGATCAGCCACCGCGCCCGCAGCCGCCGCTCGCCCGCCGGCCCGACGACCGACGACTCCCAGCCCGCGGGGCCGCGGGAGCGGCGGGCGGCGCGGCTGTCGGACCACACCCGCACCTCGGCGGTGGCCGCGGCGGCGCGCAGGTCGGCGTCGAACCGCGGGCGGTCGAGGTGCCAGCCGGGGCCGTCCGGGGAGCGGATGAAGCTGACCGACACGGGTTCGGGGCCGCCCCACACCGCCACGTTGCCGGGGCACTCCAGGTGCGCGCCGGACGTCGGCAGGTGTGACAGGCCGAGGTCGCGCAACAGCGGCGCCGCGGCCGGCGGCAGCGACTCGCCGGTCGGCACGGCGCCGGGCCGGCCGGCGTCGGCGAGGGCGACGCGCCAGCCGGCCCGGGCGAGCACGAGTGCCGCGACCGCCCCGGCCGGGCCGCCGCCGCACACCAGCGCGTCGCAGGTGTCGTCCGTCACCGGAACCGCCGTACCTTCTCGGCCTCCGCGAACCGCACCGGCGCCGCCTCCGGTGCCGCGCCGACGGCCGCCGCGACCGCCGCGGCCGGCGGCGCGATCGGGCCGGGCTTCGACTCCACGTACACCACCGGCGGCAGCGTCGTGTCGCCGGCCGGCCGCGGGTGCGCCTCCACCACCCCCAGCGCACCGAAGTGCGCCACCATCTGGTTGATCGCCACCCGGTAGTCCGGCGAGAAGTCGCGGTACCAGTCGGCCCGGGTGTTGAAGTGCTTCAGCTGCTCCGCCGGCGTGCCCGCCTTCACCGCCTTCGCGTACTCCGCCGCCGTCAGCACCTGGTTCGGCACCCGCGCCGGCCAGAACGTCGGCAGGAACGGGTCGTACGACTTGTCGTACCCGCTCAGGCAGCTGGCCGTGT
The DNA here is from genome assembly GCA_035629595.1 of Urbifossiella sp. Taxonomy (GTDB): domain Bacteria; phylum Planctomycetota; class Planctomycetia; order Gemmatales; family Gemmataceae; genus Urbifossiella. Next base: position 2,072 of record DASPHQ010000699.1, read on the forward strand.
CCGTCTGCCACGGCACCGCCATCCACCGCGACAGGTCGCCCGGCCCCTGCGCGTACAGCGGCCCGCCCCACGCCAGCGCCTCCGCCGGCGTCAGCTGCCTCCCGTAGTCCGGCTCCGGGTCGCCCGCCGGCCGGTGCTTGACGCGGAACGGCTTGTCGAACATCGTCACGTGCCGGACCGGCCAGGTGATCTCGCACCCGGGGTGGAACGCGTCCGCCAGGCAGTAGTCGAGCGCCGCCGCGTCCAGCGTCGCCGGCTGGCGCGCGACCTCCACCTGGTCCAGCGCCGTCGGCGGCGGGGGGCAGCCGCGGTCGTCGTCGAACTTCCCCGCCACCCACAGCGCCAGCAGCCGCATCTGCAGCGGCGACAGCACGCTGTTCTGGCGCGGCGAGATCGGCGGCAGGCTCATCGAGTCGCCGTACAGCCACGGCCACGGCACCGGCGACACCCCGTCGCGGTCGAACACGCGGAACTGGTTGCACACCTGCCGCCGCAGCTCCCGGAACTCGTCCCCCGGGGCCGCGAGTCGGTCCAGCAGCCCGGGCTCGGTCAGGTCCACGGCCCCCTTCCACCCGAAGGCGGCGGCGAACCCCTGGTTCACCCACTGGAGCCGGTGCAGCCGCGTCAGGACCGGCAGCACGTCGTTGCGGAACGACGCCCGCGGCGGGTCGGGCAGCTGGCTGGCCTCGACGAACACTGACCGCAGCAGGTCGTACATGGTGCGGACGCTCTTCAGGTCCGGGGCGTAGTTCGGCGGGCCGACCACCACCCACGCCGGGTCGCACGGCACCGCCACCCCGTCCACCTTCACCACCGCCGTGACCGGGCCGTCGGAAACGTCGTCGTGCCAGCCGTCGTTGTTGGCGAAGGTGACGGCCGGCGTGCCGTCGTGCGACGCCGACACGCCGTGCCCGCCGAGGAAGACGAGTCGCCCGGCGGCGTCGGTGCGTAGCTCGCCGAGGTACACCTTTTTGTTGAAGAACTTGCCGGTGTCGAACTTCGTCCCGCTCTGGTTGGCGCCGCGGACCGAGCGCGGGCCGGGATCGATGACCAGCTTCGCCCGGTCGGCCCCGGCGACCGTGGCGTTCCGCCGCAGCGACGGGTCCACGGCCGGGGCGGTCAGGTTCGCCTCGGGGATGTCGAGCGCGATCTGGAACTGGTACCACGCCGCCTTCGTGTTGGCGACGTGGACAGTCCACTCGATTTCGGCAGTGGCGGCGGTGAGCTCGGCGACGACCTCGCCGGCGGCGTTGTACCCGTAGACGCGGAACCGGGCGGCCTGGCGCTTGAGGGCGCCGGTCTTGTCCTTGTAGTAGCCCGGCGGCTCGGACGGCGGGTCGCACACCTCGGGGCCGAAGTAGAACTCGTCGCGGCTGTCGCCGACGCGGGCGATCCCGATAGCCGGGTGGATGGCCGCGCGCACCACGCGGGTGTCGGGGGTCGAGGGCGTCGCCGTCGTCATCGCGGAGACCTCCTGGGGAATCGTTCGGACGCGGGCAAGTCGTCACGCCCGGCAGACGACGCGGTGGAACCGCGGGCTGTCCGGGTCGTACTCCGCGTGCGGCCAGTTGTAGGTCGCGGATGTCGGGGCGACGGCCTCGATGTCCTCGACCCGCACGTCGCACCACGGCGTCGCCGCCGGGTCGAACTCGCCGCCGACCTGCCACCCGTGCAGCCACAGCCTCTCGTCCGGCCCGGCGAAGATGAGGTACGGCTCGACGACGCGGGTGAGACCCCGGTACCGGACCGCCAGGAGCGCCCGGCGGCGGACGGCGCGGCAGAGTAACTCTTCCACGGCGGGTTCCTCCGAATGTCTCACGTCTCGACGCACCGCGGCCGCTGGAAGCGCGGGGCTCGGGTCGGTACGCTGGCGGGGAGCCCGAACCGCGTCCCGTGACCGCCGGAGTCCGCCCGATGAACCGCCCGTTCGTCCTCGGCTGCGCCGTCCTCGCCGGCGTCCTCGCCGCGGCCCCGGCCGCGGCCCAGCAGCGCGCCCTCTTCTACCCGGCCGAGCCGGCCGGCCGTCTCAAGGACGCGGCCGACGCCGTCCGCGACCTGAAGCGGCCCGCGGTCCCCTATGCCGACCTCTCCGCCTCGACCGAGTACTACGCCCGGGTCGTCCCGCGCCGCGTCGTCCTCGACGACAAGAATCAACTCAAGGCCGGCGCCGTCCTCGGCGGTAAGCCGTTCGTCTTCCTCACCACGCCGCAGGGCCTGACCGGGAGGTCGCTGCTCGACATCCTCCTGGACACCGGTCACGAGCCCGCGGAGATCCTCGCCAGCCCGCGCGGTGAGGCCATGGTCGCCCTCGTGTTCAAGTACCCGCCGGCCGTCGCGGTCAGTGCGGCCCGCGACGGCACGCTCCCGGCCGACTGGGCGCGGGCGGTGTACGTGCCGACGTGGGAGAACGCCTTCGCGCTGTTCGGCAAGCTGGCCGAGGGCGCGACGATCGATCCGGCCGCCGGCTCGTTCCAGCCCGTGCGGCTGACGTTCACGTCCGAGGCCCAGCGGGCGTTCGTCCTGAACTACCCGCGCGCCGGCCGGGACCGGATCAAGGACGCCCGGGCGCCCTACGACGTCCTCCGCCGCGTCGGCGGCGCCGACTGGGAGTACCGCCGGCTGCTGGAGGACAAGTTCAGCGCCTTTGCCCACTTCCGCGGCACCGGCCGGGCCGTGAACGTCGTCCGCGACCCGGACATGGCCCGGCCCGACAGCGGCGTGCTCGAGTTCGTCGGCCCTAACAGCAGCCTGTCCGACCTCCCCGAACTCGCCGTCGTGGACCTCGGCCGGTTGACCATCGCGGACACCTACACGCCGCCCGCGCCCTGAGCGGCGAGCACGGCCCCGCGGCCGGGCGCCCCGCGCTTGCGGCGCGAGCCCGCCTCCCGCGGCGTGTCGAGGGCCGGCAGCCCGAGCAGCGCGGCGTAGGTCGTGGTGTGGTGCTGGAACAGCGCCTGGTCCGCCCAGCTGGTGCCGTAGGTCTTGTCGAACTTCCCAGGCAGCCGGAGGGCCTGCGCCGGCTGCGCGTACGTCGCCCCGGCCAACCGGAGCACCTCCGCGAAGCCGTCGATCGCCAACTCGACGTACAGCGGGACGGGGAGGCCGGACGTCTTGTAGACCGACTTCATCCCGCCGAAGTCCTCCCACGCGAACGTCGCCACGTCGAGCGAGTTGTGGACCGACACGACGACACCCTGCCGCGCCAGACCGGTCGCGAAGGCCTGATCGCCGGCGGTCGGTGCGGCGAAGGTGTACGCGGAGAACTCCGGCGCGGGCGTCACCTGGCGGAGCGCCGACTTCAACCACGGCATCACGACCGTCGCGAGGCACCCGCCGAGGCTGTGGCCCGTCACCACGACCGGGGGCCGGGGGGCGGCCAGCCCGTTGTAGAAGTCGATCAGGAACGCGCTCATCGTCCGGCCGCTGGTCGGGTCGGTGAGCCCCTGGATCGTCCCCAGGGCGTCGCTCGTGCCGTTGGCGATGAAGCCGCCGGTGAGGTGGAACTCCGTCTGGAGCGCGGCGTCCATGTCCTCCCAGATCTGGTACACGACGCCGACCGGGTTCTGCACGTCCACGTCGGTCCCCCGGAGCCCGACGACCACGACGTAGGGCGTGCCGGGCCGGCGGTCCAGGTAGTAGCCCGCCACGACCGCCAGGTTCGCGTCGAAGCGGCTCTCGGACGGGCCCCACAGGACCTTCCACTTCCCGGGCTGGTCCACCGCCGGCAGGAAGTGGACGGCCTCGGCGATGAACTCGAGCGGCTGGTACGACACCTGGCACACGCGGAGACAGGCGGCGAGCAGCGGGCTCGGACCCTCCGGCGCGGCGGGTACGGCGGTCACGTCAAGGATGTCGCTCACGGAATCTCCGGTGGGATGGGTTCAAGGTGCCGGGCGGCGGGGCGCGTGCCCGCCGCCGGGGGGTCCGGCCGCTACCGCTTGGGGGCGGCGACCGCGGCGGGGGCGCCGACCGTGCCGGCCGACCCGCTGATCTCGTTCGGCACGGCGTACGGCGAGCCGACCGCCAGGACGTGGCTCACCGCGACGAGGCGGTTCGGCAGCTTCGCCGGCGGCGGGTTCTGGAACGAGAACGACCCGGCGTTGTGGCACATGAAGCAGTTCATCACGCCGCTCGGCGGGGCGTTCTTCACCCCCTGCACGAACGTCTCCGCCGTCGTGTTGGCCAGCGACACCGACCCGACCGCGTTCGTCTGGTCGCTGGTGACGGTGAACGTGTTCGGCGGCATCCACACGGTGCCGATCAGGTCGTAGTTGGCGAACACCGACTGCGGCGACTTCAGGTTCCGCATCGCCGAGTGCCCCTGACCGTTGACGGCGAACACGTTCCCCGGCCCGTTCGGGAAGTTCTCCCCGCCGGTCTGGTTCTGCAGCACCACCGTCGTCGGCGGCGAGAACCGCTGCGACTTGACGTCGAACGTCAGCTGCGGCGGGGTGAGCGCCTGGTTGGCCTTCGAGAACGGGGTGCCGGCCTTGTAGAAGGTGAAGTTCGTCGGGCTGACGCCGCCGGCCGGGTACGTGTTGTCGGGGACGCGCGGCGAGTTGAGCTTGTGCTCGAACGTGCCCCACACGAACTCGGGGTGGTTGACCGTGTGCCCCACCACGTGCAGCCCCACGAGGGCCACCTTCACCGTCTTGAACTGGCCGGGGGCCGGGGTGATGGTGACCTGCGACTTCGTCCGCTGCACGGTCAGGACGGGCACCTGGGCCATCGTGGTGTACGCCCCGGCCGGCGGCGCCTGGCCGTCGTCGAGCCGCAGCCACGTCGGCTTGAACACCGCCGCCCCCACGTCGAACGTCGAGTCCGCGGGCTGGCTGGTGTAGCCGCCGGTGACGATGAGGTTCTTCTTGGCGGTGGCGAAGTACGACGGGTTCATGTGGACGGAGGCGTACACCGGGTACCCGTTCGGCCCGACGAGCACGTTGCCGTCGGCCTCCACGATGGCCCCGGCCCCCTCGACGTGCCCCGGCGCCCCGGCCCCGACGAGCGACCGGGCCGCGAGCTTGAGGCCGCGCGGCCGCGCCTCCCCGGCCGCCGGGTCGGCGGCGAGGAGGTCGTCCGGGGTGGGGAGGCTCATGAACCGCGGCACGCCCATGTCGTCGAGCGCCGTGGCCCAGACGAACGCCTCCCACGACCACTGGTGGAACAGGCAGTCGTGGGCCTTCACCGGCGTGTCCTGGGTGGGGAACTTGGCGGCCGGCTTGAGGAAGTTGGGGAGGTTCTCCTCCCAGCCGTTGCTCGGGCAGCCCTTGTCCGGCGGGGGCGGGGGGGCGTCGGTCGCGGGCTGGGCGCCGCCGGCGGGCTCGCCGAAGGACGGGGCGGCCAGGGCCAGCCCCGCGACCAAGCCGAACACGAGGAGCGGTCGCATGTGGGGACTCCGTGCGGACGTGGGAGTGGGACGCGTAGCACGCCGGGGGGGGCGGACGCCCACCCGTCGGTCGGTGAGGTCGGCCTTCCCCCTGAGGGGGCCGAACGAATCCCTGTGACACAAGACTAGACGACATGCTAGCCACAGACAGGACATCGAGCGCTAGGAAAAATTTGTATTAATCGTCAGAGATAATCTGTTAATGATGTCGGTGCATATTCGTTGACGTGTCGTCCGGTCGGATAGCGTCCCAACGGCCGAGGGCGGTCCGCCGATGCCGTACGTCGTCGCACAACCACTGGCGGCGAGTACCGAAGTGGCCCGCCCTCTCATCCCTGGCGACGGCGGACGGGCCGCGCGAGAGCGGACGGCCGCGGCCGGGTGCCTATTGAGGGCGTCGGGGCCGGCCGCCGTCGCCACTCGTAACCGGGCCGGGTGAGGGTAATGCGGACCAGGTCGTTGACCGACGCGGCGGCGTCGTCAGCGGGGCGAGCGGGCGGTGGTGCGGAGGCGAGACGTGAGGGGGCGGGCCGGTGCGGGCAGTCCGGGCAACAGGTGATCGGTCGCGTGTGTCGCCACGGGCATTCCGTGACAGACCGGGTCTCGGGGCCGGAGCGGCTGTCGTCGCGCGTCGCGTCGCGGCCGAGCAGGAACAGATGATTCGTCAGTCGGTCAACAGACTCCAGACGCGGACGGCACCTCCCACTGCCGCGTACACCCGGCTGCCGACCCACGCGACCGCGGTCGCCTCCTCGGCGTCGGACGCGAGCGTCAGCAACTCCTGGCCGCTCGCGACGTCCCACACGCGGACCGTGCCGTCGGCGCCGCCCGTCAGCAGTCGCGAGCCGTCCGGGCTGAACGCGACCGCGTTCACCCGCAGCGGGCTGCCGACGAACGACTGCACCACCGCCCCCGTCTGCGCCGAACGGAGCCGCACCGCGCCGGGCTCGGACAAAGCGAGCGTGTCGCCGCCGGGGGCGAACGCCACCGCGTAGGCCTCGCGCGGGCCGTCGGCCCAGGGCTGCTTCCGGCCGGTGTCTGCGTCCCACACGCCGGCGCCGCCGGCGGTCGCGGCGGCGAGGCGGGCGCCGTCGCGGGAGAAGGCGAGGGCGTACAGGAAGCGCTCGCCGATCACGACGTCGGGACCGCGGCCGGTCGCGTCCCACACTCGTACCGCGGCGCCGGCGGCCTGCCCGCCGACGGCGCGCGCCGCGACCCGCTTCCCCCCTGGTGCCACCGCCACTTTCACGCCGGCGCGGTGCGCCTTCACCGTCGGGTCGGCGTGCGCCCACGCCGGGGCGCCGGTCGCCGCGTCCCACACGGTCACCCCCCCGTCGAGCCCGCCGGCCGCGAAGTGACTGCCGTCCGGGCTCGCGGCGCAGTCGCCGACGGCGCTAACGGTCCGCACCCGGCCCGCGGGGTCGAACACCATCACGCCGAACACGCCCGGGCTGCCGGCCGTCCGCGCCGTCACCGCGACGTGCTCCCCGGCCACCGCCAACGACCCCACGCCACGCAGGTTCGAGACCGTGCGGACGCCGGGCTCGCGGACGGGGTTCCACACGCGTACCGCCTGGTCGCCGCCGGCCGACGCGAGCCGCCGGCCGTCGCGCGAGAAGGCCAGCGCCGACACCGTCGCCATGTGCCCGCGGAACACCGGCCCCGCGCCGCCGGCGCACTCCCACACCATCACCTCGCGGTCCGGGCCGACCACCGCCACGCGGTCGGACACCGGGCACGCCGCCACCAGCGTCCGGCCCGGCGCCGTCGGCGCGACGCGGCGCACGTGCCGCCCGGTGGCCGGGTCCACGACCACGACGCCCTCCGAGTGCGTCTCCAGCAGCCACCGGTTGTCGCCGGAGAACGCCAGCCCCGCGACCGCCCGCGGCCGCTGCCACGGCTCGCCGACCGGCTCCCCGGTCGCCGCGTCCCAGCGGCGGATGACGCCGTCGGTGTCGCCGGTGTAGAGCAGCTTGCCGTCGGCGCTGAAGGTCATGGCCCGTACGTCGACGGCGTGGGCGGCGAGGGCGTGCGTCTGCTGCCAGTCGGCGGCGCGGACGAGGCGCACGCCTCGTCCCGAGGCGAGGGCCGCCCACCGGCCGCACGGGCTGAACGCGGCGCGGCGGTCGGCCGGGAGCGTCTTGACCTTCTCCCCCTTGCTCGCGTCCCAGATCGTCACCCGCCACGGGTCGCAGACCGCCACCCACGGCCGCGTCGGGTGCGCAGCCACCGCGTGGACGGGCTCCGGGCCGAGGTTCCACGTCCGCGCCGCGGCGCCGCTGGGGTTCCAGACCCGCACGGTCCCGCCGCTGTCGAGTGACACGAGGTTGCCGTCACCGAGGAAGACCGCGTGGGCGACCCAAGCGTCGTGCCCAGTCAGCGGCCGCGGCGCGGCGCGGCGGAGGCCGTCGAGGTACTGCCACTCCCACCCGCGCGCGGCCTCCGGGCACTGGTCGAGGAGCTTCCAGGCCTGCGGCAGCTGGTTGGACGACACCAGCCGGCCGGCCCCCGCGACGCGCTCGAGGTAGAGCGTCTGCTGCTCGCGGGCCAGCGCGTCGGTGAGCTTGTAGCGGAGGGCGCACTCGCGCAGGTACGCCTCGTTCGTCTCGCGCTCCTTCGCCTGAATCTCGGCGTTGCTGCGGGCCAGGACCGCGACCGCCAGCACGAGCGCCGCCGCGGTGACGAGCCCCATCCCGGCGACGACCGGGTGCCGCCGCGCCCAGCGCCAGCCGTGCTCCCAACCCGGCGTCGGCCGGGCCAGCACCGGCCGGCCCGTCCGCCAGCGCTCCAGGTCGTCGGCCAACTCCGCGGCCGTCGCGTACCGCCGGGCGGGTTCCTTCTCCAGACACTTCAGGCAGATCGTCTCCAGGTCGCGCGGCACCGCCGGGTTCACGGCCGACGGCCGCGCGGGCGACTCGTTGGCGACCATCTCGAGGGTCGAGAGCGGGGTCGAACCGACGAACGGCGGCTTGCCGGCGAACTGGTGGTAGAGGACGGCGCCGAGCCCGTACACGTCGGCGGCGACGGTGACCTCCTTCGGCGAGCGGGCCTGCTCGGGCGACATGTACGCGGGGGTGCCGACCACCTGGGCGGTGAGGGTGCGCGGGTCGGCCGGGTCGAACCGGCCGGCCAGGCCGAAGTCGGCGACGTGCGGCCAGCCGGCGTCGTCGAGGAGGATGTTCGACGGCTTCAGGTCGCGGTGGAGGATGCCGCGCTGGTGGGCGTGGTGGACGGCCCGCGCGATGACTTCCACGGTGCGGGCCTGCGCCCCCGGGTCGGTGCCGGGGCCGGACGGGGCCGCGTCGAGGCTCCCGCCGGGATAATACTTCATGACGAAGAACGGCACCGGCGGCATCCCCGGGACCGTCCACTCGCCGACCTCGTAGACGGGGACGATGTGCGGGTGGTCGAGCGCCGCGATGGCCTCGGCCTCGCGGGCGAACCGGGCCTTACTGTCGGCCGCGGGGACCGAGCCGAGCGTCTTGAGCGCCACCGTGCGGCGGAGGATCAGGTCGTCGGCCTTGTAGACGACGCCCATGCCGCCGCGGCCGAGCTCGTCGAGGATCTCGTAGCCCGGGATGGCGGGCGCGACCCTCAGCGGCTCGGCGGGCGCGCCGGCGGCGCGGGTCGGGGTGAGGCCGCCGGGCCGCTTCGGGTCGCCGAGGAGGCTGCCGATGTCGGCGGCGTGGTCGGGGAAGCGGCGGCAGAAGTCGGCGGTGTCGGCGGGCGGATGGTGCCGGCCGCGGAGCGCGAACTCGGCGCGGATCAGGTCGAGCAGCAGGGTATCGACCGCGAGCGCCGGGAAGCGCGCGACGTAGTCCTCGACGCGGGCGTCGTCGCCGCTGCGGAAGCGGAACTCCAGATCGACGTGGACGAGTTCGAGGAGGAGGTCGGTGGGCGGCGGCGTGTCGGTGGGGAGGAACGCGGCGAGGTCCGGCCGGCCGGCGCGCCAGGCGTCCTCGAACCGGCGGATGGCGGTCTCGCAGTCGGACAGAAGGGCGGAGGACATCGGGGCGTACCGGGGGCGGGCGACGCGGGGGATACCGGAGGCGTGGCGCGAGTTAACAGGCAGCAGAGCCCTGGCGAGCCGGGAGCGTGAGCGACCGGAGCGATCCGCATACGTCGCACGTCTGGGTTCCGCTCCGGTCGCTCACGCTCCCGGCTCGCCGAGGTCACACCCAGGACCGCAGAGCGACACTGCTGTCGCCGCGCCGACGCGCGGCGTCACCCGGCCGTCACACCGCGTCCGCCTGCATCCGTTCGAGCCGCTTGCGAAGCCTCTCTCGCAACCGGCGGACCGAACGCTCGGCCCGGCCGAGTTGCTCCGCCACTTCCGCCGCCGTGAACCCCTGAAGGCTCAGCTCCAGAATGGCCCGCTCGTCGGGGTCGTCAAGGGTGCGGAACAGCTCCTCCACCGTCTCGGCCAGCGCCGCGGCCTCCTCGGGCTGCGGCTCGCGGTCGAGCACCAGGTCGGCCGGCGTCACGCTGTCGTCGGCGTTCGTCACCGTCTCGCGGGCCACGTCGCGCTTGCCGGCGCGGTAGTACGCGGCGCGGTCGGCGCACTTGCGGAGCGTGATCATCGTCAGCACGCCCCACAGGCCGTCCCAGCTCCCCACGTCGAGGCCGCCGTCGCGCTGGCGGAGGAAGAAGCTCTTGTACGCCGACTG
>DASPHQ010000700.1:0-8285 GCA_035629595.1 Urbifossiella sp.
CCCATCCCGCCGGGCTCCGCGGTGAACAGGTTGGCCGCGTCCACCGGCGCCTCCTGAAGCCCGATCAGCGCCGCCGCGGTGAACGCCGCCCCCTCGACGCCGCACACCCGGTCGTACCAGCGCTGCCGGGCCTCGGCGTCGGCCGACAGCATCCCGGCCCAGTCGTTCCCCGGCAGGTGGTTCCACTCGTTCAGGTGGCTCTCGGCGGCGCGGAACCCGGCCGCGTCCAGCAGCCGCCGCACGCCGGCGGCGCGGTGCGCGAGTTCGCCCGGGTCGTTCGTGTAGCAGTGCCACGAGAAGAAGTCGAGCGGAGCGGCGTCGGCGCGGCAGCGGGCCAGGAAGTTCGACACGAACGGCGGCGGGTCGAGGCGGTCGCCGTCGAGCCGGCCCGGGTTGCCGACCGCGGGGCCGCCGACCTTCAGCTCCGGCAGCGCCGCCCGCAGCGCCTTCGCCGTCAGGCCGTACAGGCGGAAGTAGTCGTCGTCGCTGCCGGTCCAGCACGCGGGGCGATTGTCGGGCTCGTTCCACACCTCCCAGTGGCGGATCGGATGGCGGAAGCCGCCGGCCCACCCCGCGGTGTAGTGCCGGGCGACGCCGACGCACACGGCCGCCCACCGGGCCGGGTCGCGCGGCGGCCGGGCGTGCCGCTTCACCCGCTGGTGCTCGATGCTCTCGCCGAGGCGGAACACGACCTTCGCGCCGGTCGCCAGCACGGCGCTCACGTACTCGTCGGTGCGCTCGAAGTCGTAACTGTCGGGCCGGTCGGGGTCGGCGGCGGCGTTCGGGAACACGGCGTGGATGTCCACCACGTCGGGGTTCGGCCAGCGGCAGTCGTGCAGCCGGGCGAGCGGGAACGCGGCCTCCTTCCACCGCGCCGTCAGGTCGAGGGTGCCGCCGACCGCGAGGGGGCCGCCGTTGACGCCGTGCAGCGCGCGGACGGGTCGGCCGGGGCGGGTGCCGTCGAAGGTGAGTTCGGGTGCGGGGCCGGCGGCGCCGGCGGCGGATGCGACCGGTAGGGCGGCGAGGAACCGGCGGCGGTCCATGCGGTGGTCCCAAATGGAAAGCCCGGGGACGGCCGTCCCCGGGCTTCGCGGCGTGACACGCCTTCAGTCTAGAAGTTGTAGTACCACGGCGGCGGGGGCGGCGGCGCCTCGTAGGTCAGCGACTCGTCACCCGACGGCCGCGTCGGTGCCGGCTGCGGCGGCGGCAGCGGCTCGCCGTTCCCGCCGCCGGCGCTGCCGTCGTCCGGGGGCGGCGGCTCGGGGTAGGTCGTCGAGGTGCCGGGGTCGTAGGGGCCGGCCGGGCCGCTCGCCACCCGCACGCCCGCCCAGTAGTTCGTCGAACCGGCCGGCGCGCCGATCTCCACCGTGTACAACCCCGGGGCCAGGTACAGGGCGCCGTTCGTGGTGCCGGCGCCGTCCTGGGTCAGCGTCAGCACCACGTTCCCGGCGGCGTCGCGGACGGTCAGCGTCGCCCCGCCGGTCGCCGCGCCGTCGGCCGCGTTTGACACCAGTACGAACTCGAACAGGCGGGCGTTGTGGACCGTCAGGCCGGTCGTCGCCGTCGGCGCGGCCGGCGTGAGTCGACCCGCCGCCAGCCGCGAGTAGCGCACCTCGACGGGCGCCTGGAAGTCGGCGCTGAGGTGGTAGCGGCCCGTCGCGTCGGTGCCGGCCGGGTTCGACACGCGGACGAAGTACGCCCCGCCGCGGACGATCTGCGTCACCTGGATGGTCAGCGTGGCGCCGGTGTTGGCGAGCACCTGGAACGGCACCGCCCGGCCGGCGGCGTCGAACACCGCCAGCTCCGGGTGCGCGTGCCCGACGGTGTTCGTGACCGACACCACCATCGCCCGCGGGGCGGCGGCGGTCGTCGGCGGCACGCGGACGGAGAAGTGGTCCACATCGGCCCGCGAATCGACCTTCGCGTCGGCCGCGTACCCGTCGTTCCCGGCGGGCCGGTCGTCGAGCGCGATCGCACCGAGCAGCGAGTTGTCGAGCAGCGTTTCGGTGAGTTGTCGCGTCAGGGTAAGGCCGCTGGTGCGGACCACGCTCATCTCGTAGCCGCCGACGCCGAACACGTCGCCGGTCGCGCCCGTCACCTTCACGAAGTAGCCGAGGTTGAGCAGCGTGAACGGGATGTTGACCGTCACGTCCTGCCCGGGGCCGGCGGCGCTGCCGGTGGCGAGGAGGCGGCCCCAGCCGTCGTACACCTGCACCCGCGGCGTCAGCAGGCTGACGCCGGACGCCTTCACCCGCACCTGCAGTTGCCCGAGCAGCGTGGTGTTGAGGAGGGAGTAGAAGTCCGCGTCGCCGTTCGAGCCCACGTCGGCGGTGAGCCGGGCGGAGCCGAGGACCGCGTCCACGGGCGTGGCGGTGGCCCGCGTGTTGTTCCCCCACGGCCGCTCGTGGGCGTCCGGCTGTCGCGCCCCGTAGTAGGAGCGGACCAGCGCGACGTCGGCGGCGCTCGGGCCGGTCTTGGGTCCGGTGTAGCGCTCGGACATGGCCGACGCCGGGTCGTCGGAGTGTTCCAGCCCGAAGACGTGCCCGGCCTCGTGGAGCGCGACGGTAAAGATGTCAGCGGCGGTGGCGGTGCCGCCCTTCGTGAAGTGCGCGCGGGTGTTGAACAGCAGGTCGCCGGCCCAGGTGCCGACGCTCCAGTCGAAGGCCGACACGTTGGCGAGGGAGTCGTTCGACAGCGGCACGGCGCCGACGCGCACGTCGCCGAAGCGGAAGTCGCCCTGCGCCTGACCCGGAGTTCCGAACGCGTGCCCGCCGTCGGCGACGAGGGCGACGTTGGCGGGGGTGTGGACGGCCCACGTCTGGAAGGCGCGGAGCACCTCGCGCTGCCACACGGCGGCGGGGACGCCGGCGAACGCGGCGGCGGTGTCGGAGGCGGCGCCGCCGACCGTGGTGCCGTCGGCGGCGAAGCTGAGGGTGAGCGTGCCGGGGTTCGGCCACGGCGAGCCGAGGGCCGTGGGGACCGTGCGGTCCTCAAGGGCTTCGACGGTCAGGCCGGCGCGGGAAAGCGACATCGGGGGGAACCTTACTCGCGGTCAGGGGCGGGCCGGCGGGCGCGGCCCCTTCGTCGTGGCAAGCAGGCGCTGGAACTCGGCGTCGCCGCGGAGCGCCGCCAGGTCCGTGTCGTCGGCGAGGTACTGCTGCCCGAACCCGGCCCGCAGCGCCGCCGCGACCAGCCGCAGCGCCTCCGGCTTGTCCTCGGGGTGCGTCTTCGCCGTCAGCGCGTACACGCAGCCCACCTGATAGAGGTTCGGCCCGCGGGTGTCGCGCAGCAGCGCCTCCTTGGCGTCGCGGAGGGCGTCGTCGCGCTTGCCGGCGCGGGCCAGCAGCACCGCCCGGCCGGCCCGCGCCCGCACGTAGTCGGGGTGGAAGCCGACCGCCCGGTCCATCACCGCCAGCGCGTCGGCCGGTCGGCTCAGGTGCTCGGAAAGCAGGTGCGCCTTCAACTGCAACGCCGGTGCCGAAGTCGGATTACACTTGAGAGCCTCGTCGGCGTCGGCCAGCGCCCCGGCCGCGTCGCGCGCCTTGCGCACCTCGCCGCGGGCCACCCAGCTCAGCTCGTCGGCCGGCGTCAGCTTGAGGCCGGCGGCGCGGTCGGCGGCGGCGCCGGCCTTGTCGTTGAGCCGGTCGCGCACGGCCGCGCGCAGGAAGTGGACGCGGACCGGGCTCACGCCGGCGGCCAGCGCCGCGGACAGGTCGTCGTGCGCCCCCTTCAGGTCGCCGGCGCCGTCGCGCACGCCGGCCCGCAGCACGTACACCTCGCCGCGGGTCGGGTCGAGTTCGAGGGCGCGGTCGAAGTCGGCCCGCGCGGCCGGGAACTGGCGGAGGCGGTTGAGCGCGACGCCGCGGTTCTGCCACGCCGGGGCGAAGTCGGGCCGCAGCGCTACGCACGCGGCGAAGCTCACCGCGGCCAGCTCGTTCTGCTCCAGCCCCAGGTGCGCCGTGCCGCGGACGAACCACGCCGACACGTTCGACGGGTCCAGCCGCGTCGCCTCCGTCAGGTGCGGGATCGCGTCGCGCTGCCGGCCGCCGCGGGCCAGTTGAGCCCCGACGAGAAACCGATCGCGGGCCGACCCCGGTTCCGGCGGCGCCTCAATCGGCAGCGCGTTGCCGCCGAGTGCGAGGAGCGCCGCCCGTTGCTCACGCACGGCCCGCGGCAGCCGGTCGCCGGCGAAGCGCTCCGCCCGCTCGTTCCACGCGGTCGCACGTTCGAGTTCCGCCGCGCGCTCGGTCGGGGTCGTCGCCGCGTTCGCCTTCAGCAGCGCCACCTGGGCCATGAGGTAGAACGTCTCGCCGACGTCCTGCCGGACGCGCTCGGCCTCCTCGGACGGCAGCGCCCGCACCGCCGGCGATGACAGCCAGGTGTCACCGTCGGAGGCGTCGTAGCGGGCGAGGACGCCGTGGAGGCGGCCGAGTCCGTCGTCGAGCGCCGGCCACGAGCGCGGGCGGTCGTCGAGGAACAGCTGCGTGTCGCGGAAGGCGGCGTCGTGCTCGGCGAGCCGGCCGCGGGCTTCGAGGGTGCGGCCCCGTTCGCGCGCCACGCCGGCCGCCACGGCGCCGCCCGCGAGCAGCAGCAGCGCCACCGCCGCGACGGTGCCGGACGACGCGAGGCGCGGCCAGCGGCGGGCGAACTTCCGCACCCGCTCGCCGACCGACGGGTTCGCCGCGTGCCGCAGCGGGCGGTGGGCGAGGTGGCGGCGGATGTCGTCGCCCAGGTCGGCGGCCGTCTGGTAGCGGTCGGCCGGGTTCGCCGCCAGGCACTTCCGCACCAGCGACTCCACCGCCGGCGACACCGCCGGGTTGAACGGGCGGAGCCGCGGCACCGGGCGGCGGCGGTCGGCGGCCGACTCCGCCAGCACCTCGCCGGACTCGCCGACCCGCATGGGGAACGGCGCCCGGCCGGTCAGCAGCTCGAACACGATCACGCCGAGGCCGTACACGTCGCAGCGGGCGTCGAGGTCGGCGCGGCCGAGGCGGTAGGCGTCGAGGTGTTCGGGGGCCATGTATGGCACGGTACCGCCGATGGTCGTCTCGCCGGCGGCGCCGCGCGCCTTCGTGTCCTCGGCCAAGCCGAAGTCGAGGAGCATGGCCCGGCCGTCGTCCGAGAGGAGCACGTTCGCGGGCTTGAGGTCGCGGTGGAGGATGCCGCGGGCGTGGGCGTGGGCGAGGCCGTCGGCCAGCTCGCCGGCGAGCGTCAGCACCGCGTCGGTGTACGCCAAGTCCGCCACGCGCTCCCAGCCGAGCGTCGGCTCCGCGGCGCCGACCCCGGCCGGCGCCGCGCGCCCCGCCGCCGGCCCGGACCGCGTGGACCCGGCGCCGCGGCCGGAGACGGTGGAGTGGAGTTCCTTCCCCGACAGCGGCAGCGCCGCCCGGTTGCGGACGTGGCGGACGACTTCGGCGAGGGTGGTGCGGCCGAGGTACGGCATGCACACCGCGTGGAACGGCCCGGACCGGTGGAACGAGTAGACCGGCACGATGTTCGTGTGCTGCAGTTGCGCCAGCGCCCGCGTCTCGCCGGCGGCGTCGAGCGTCACCTTCAGCGCCACCGGCCGGCCGGCGAGGTCCGCCTGCCGGGCCAGGTACACCCGCCCGTAGGCGCCGCGGCCGATCTCTTTTTCGAGCTTGAAGCCGAGGAACTCGCCGCCGGCGCGGAGCAGCGCCGCGGCGGCGTCGGCGAGGTGGTTCGCGGCCGCGTGGTCGAACGGGTCGCCGCGGGCGGCGCCGGCCAGCAGCACCGCCGGAATCGCCACCGACGACGCGACCGGCGGCGGGGTGTCGAAGACGTTGGTGGCGGGGAGGTCGTCGTCGTGCGGGCGGCGGCGGGTGGGCCGGTCGGCCGACGGGGTCGGGGGTTCGGTCGTGCTCATGTCGCACCGGCAGGCGGATGAGGGGTCGCGCCAACGGGTTGCGGGAAGGGCGTCGTGCCCGGCGGGCGAAGGGCGAGGGGCGAGGGGCGCCCGGCCGACGGGGGGGTCGGGTCGGCTGTACTCTACATCACGATTGCCGGATGTGACGGCTGTAGGGGAAAATTTGCGCCACACCTCACCCGGACGGTGCGACCCGGGTGCGGGTTCCGGCGCGGTCGGGCTGGTAAGATAGCGCCGTTCCCCGCGGAGGCTGCCATGACCGCGCTGCCGAAGGCCAAGCTCACCGTCGCCGAGTACCTCGCCATCGAACGGCGGGCGGAGTTCAAGAGCGAGTTCCACGACGGCGAGATGTTCGCGATGGCTGGCGCCAGCCGCGAGCACAACACCGTCGCCAAGAACCTCGGGGGCGAACTGTACGGCCGTCTGAAGGGCGGGCCGTGTCAGACCTTCCTCAGCGACCAGCGGGTGCGCATCGCCCGGACCGGCCTCTACTGCTACCCGGACCTCGTGATCGTGTGCGGCGAACCGCAGTACGCGGAGGAGGACCGGGACACGCTGGTGAACCCGCGGGTCGTGTTCGAGGTTCTGTCGCCGTCCACCGAGCGCTACGACCGGACCGTCAAGCTCCGGCACTACAAGCAGCTGCCGTCGGTGCAGGAGTACGTGCTGGTCGCGCAGGACCAGGCGTGGTGCGAGCGGTACGCACGGCAGGCGGACGGGGCGTGGACGCACGTGGAGTTCGTTGGGCTCGACGCCACGTTGGAGCTCACGTCGGTGCCGGTCGCGGTGCCGCTCGCCGACGTGTACGCCCGGGTGACGTTCCCGCCGGACGAGGTGGTAGAGTAACGCCGTCCCCCGCGGAGGCCGCCATGACCGCCGTGCCGAAGGCCAAGCTGACCGTCGCCGAGTACCTCGCCATCGAACGGCGGGCCGAGTTCAAGAGCGAGTTCTACGACGGCGAGATGTTCGCGATGGCCGGCGCCAGCCGCGAGCACAACACCGTCAACGAGAATCTATCCGTGCGGATCGGTGGACAGCTCCTCGGTGGCCCGTGCCGGACGTACTCCCGCGACCTACGGGTGCGCATCGAGCGGACGGGGCTGTACTGCTACCCCGACCTGGTGATCGTGTGCGGTGAGCCGCGGATGGCGGAGGAAGACAAGGACACGTTGACTAACCCACGCGTCGTGGTCGAGGTGCTGTCCCCGTCCACCGAGCGGTACGACCGCACGACGAAGTTCCGCCACTACAAGCAACTGCCGTCGGTCGAGGAGTACGTGCTGGTGGCGCAGGACGAGGCGTGGTGCGAGCGGTATTCACGACAGGCCGATGGCTCGTGGGCGCACGTCGAGTTCGTCGGCCTGGACGCGACGCTCGAACTGAAGTCGGTGCCGGTCGCGGTGCCGCTAGCCGACGTGTACGCCGGCGTCACGTTCCCGCCGCCCGAGCCGCCGCCGGCCGGCGTGATGCGGTAGCGCCGGGCGGCTCGCCGGGTCGTCGCGTCACGGCGCCTTCATCGTGTACGGCACCGCCCCCGGCGGGTCGATCTTCATCCCGCCCCACACCCGCACCCGGCCGGTCCGGTCTACCGTCGCCAGGTCCTTCCCGTCCGGGCTCCACGTCGCCGCGAACACCGGGCCGCCGTGGTCGGTGATCCGCACCGCCTGCTTCGGGCCGCCCTCCCGGCGGCGGAACCCGTCGCCGACGAGCCACACCCCCACCGACCCGTCCAGGTGACCCACCGCCAGCAGGCTGCCGTCCTTGTTGAAGTCGATGTCCGCGGCCGCCGGCTGGTCCGCCTCCGGCTCGACCTTGCTCGCCCGCTGGCCGTCCCAGAACCCGAACTTCCCGTCCGTCCCCAGCGCGGCGTACCGCACGTCGAAGAAGTTCCCCCAGGCCGCCGCCTTCTTGAACTCCTTGATCGGCCCCTCCAGGGGCGACCCGCCGATCCCACCTACGGCCGCGCCCTCCCACACCGTCGGCCCGCGGTTGGCGACCGTCGCCACCACCCACCGGTCCTTCCCCACCTGCGGGAACCCGAGCACCGGCCCCTCCGCCGTCAGCCCCCGCCCGGCCTTCCAGGTGTCGCCGAAGACGGCCTGCCACTCGCGGATGGTATTCCCACTCGCGGCCAGCAGCTCCGCGGAGTTGTCGCCGGTGAACCCCAGCGCCTCCACCTTGCTGGCGAACGCGCGGCGCTCGGGCCCGGGGCCGTACATGATGCTCGGGGTGCCGTTGCTCCCCTTCTTCCACGCCATCACCGCCCCCTGGTCGCCCCCGGCCGCGACCCACTCGCTGTTCTTGCTCATCGCCACGGCCGACGGCACGTCTCCGAAGAGGGGCATCTTGAACGGCGTCTTCGGGATCGGCGCCCCGATCGGCAGCACGAACAGCCCCTTCT
>DASPHQ010000701.1:0-3203 GCA_035629595.1 Urbifossiella sp.
TAGGCATCTTCAGGATAGCCCGAAGCGGCCGGTAATGCCAGAGAGTTCAGCCCGCGGCATCCGAGTTGCGTTCACGGCCGGTGGCTTTCCCACCCGGAGGACGTGTCATGGCGGAAGGTACGACCGTGAACTACCCGATGACCCGACAGGGCGTCCGCGACCTCGACCACCCCATCCAGCCCGGCACGGGCGGGGGCGGTGTGAACGTCGGGTCCGGGGAGCGCGCCGCGTCCGCGCTGGGCGGCGCGCTGCTCGCCGGCCTCGGGCTGGGTCGCGGCGGGGGGTGTGGGCTGGCGTGCGCTGCACTCGGCGCGGCGTTGGCCTACCGCGGCTACAGCGGCCACTGCTCGGCGTACTCGGCGCTCGGCATCAACACCAACCGCGGGTAACCGACGCTGGCACCGGTGCGGCGGGGCGGGTAGACTGAACCCATGCCGACCGCACGCTACTTCAACCCCGCCGTCCGCCGCCGCGAGTTCCTCCGCGCCGGCGGGCTCAGCCTGTTCGGCCTCGGCCTCCCCGACTACCTCCGCGCCGCCGACACCCCCGCCCCCCGCCGCGGGCGGGCGAAGTCGTGCATCGTCCTATTCATGTGGGGCGGGCCGGCTCAACAGGACACGTGGGACCCGAAGCCGGACGCCCCCGACGTGTACCGCGGCGAGTTCGGCACCATCCCCACCGCCGTCCCCGGCCTCCGCGTCTGCGAACACCTGCCCGAGCTGGCGAAGCGCGCCGACCGCCTGTGCCTCATCCGCTCGATGACGCACCCGGACGTGAACCACCTGACCGCCACCCACCACCTCCTCACCGGCCGAGCCGCCCCCGCCGGGCCGATCGCGGACGACTGGCCGAACTACGGCGCCGTGTTGGCCAAACTCGGGCGCGGGGCCGGGGCGCTGCCTCCGTACGTGTCCATGATGCCGGTCGTTCCCGACGGGGCGCCGCGGTTCGTGGAGGAGAGCCACGGCCAGGGCGCCGGCCTCCTCGGCCCCGTCTACAACCCCATGCGCATCGACGCCGACGCCAGCTCGCCCGACTACAAGGTCGGCGAACTGACCCTGTCTGCCGGAATGGACGCCGCCCGCGTCGGCGGCCGGCGCGGGCTCCTTGACTCACTGGACAGACAGGTTCAACGCATGGCTGCGGCCGAACTGGACGCCGCGGAGACGAACCGCCGCCGCGCCTTCGACCTGCTCGCCAGCCCGGTCGCGCGGGCCGCGTTCGACCTGACCCGCGAACCGCTGGCGGTCCGCGAGCGCTACGGGATGAACCGCCACGGCCAGAGCGTGTTGCAGGCCCGGCGGCTGATCGAAGCGGGGGTGCCGCTCGTCACCGTGTTCTGGCCGAACGACGGCATCACCAACGTGAGCGTCTACTGGGACACGCACAGCCGCAACTTCATCGACCTGAAGACGCGGCTCTGCCCGGTCACCGACAGGGCCTTCTCGGCGCTGCTGGACGATCTGGCAGCTCGCGGCATGCTCGACGAGACGCTGGTGGTGTGGACCGGCGAGATGGGCCGCACGCCGAAGGTGGGGCAGTCGGTGCCGGGCGGCGCCGGGGCCGGCCGCGACGGCCGCGACCACTGGGGCCGGGTGTTCACGACTGTGCTGGCCGGCGGCGGCGTGATGGGCGGTGCGGTGTACGGCGCCAGCGACCGCTATGCGGCCGAGCCGGCGCAACTGCCGACGAGCCCCGCCGACCTCGCCGCGACGGTGTACCACTCCCTCGGGGTGGACCCGCGGACGGAGATTCACGACCGCCTCGGCCGCCCGCTGACGCTCTGCGACGGCGAGGTAATCCGCGGGATTCTGAATTGATGTCCGTGCGCCGGGGCGGAGAAGCGAGGCGGGAAGCGACGGAGGCGGCTGCGGTCGTCCTTTCGGTCGCCGTGCTGATCGCCGGGTTCGTTTACCTGCCGGTGCCGTACGGCACCGTGCTGCTGTGTGCCCTGTTCGGATTCGTGTTCGTCGTCGCCCCGCCGGCCAACGCGCACGCCAAGGGCTTCCGGTGGTGGTGGTGGGCCGTCCCGAACCTGATCGGCTGGATCGCCGTCCTCGCCCTCCCGTCGGCGCGCGACCCGGACGTACCGGCGGAGACCCGGGCCGTCCGGGCGCGGCAGGCGGACCGAGTCGGGGCCGCACAGACGGCCGTGACGGTGGTCTGCCTGATCGCCGGGCTGGTCCGGTCGGCGACCGGTTGGTGGTAGGAGGTCGTGCCGAACTCATGTTCACCCCCCGCCGCCCGCTCGGCCGCACCGGGTTCGTCGCCACGCAACTCGGCGTCGGCGACCTGGCCGACCGCAGCCTTCCCTTCGACACCTGCGTCGCCACCGCCCGCCGCGCCCTCGACGCCGGGCTGAATGTGATCGACACCGCCCCCAACTACGAGGACGGCTTCTCCGAGGAGATCGTCGGGGCGGCCGTGCGCGGGCGGCGCGACGGCGTGTTCGTGATCGACAAGATCGACCACCACGACGCCCCCGTCGGCCTGCAAATCGAAGGCTCGCTGTCCCGCCTCGGGCTCGGTCACGTCGATCTGTTCGTGTTCCACGCCCTGTCCGATTCCGCCGCGTTCGACCGCCTCTGCCACCCGGGGGGCGGCTTCGACCAACTCGCGGACGCGGTCCGCGCCGGCACGACCCGGTTCCGCGGCATCAGCTCCCACGACCCGGACGTTCTCGTGCAGGCGCTCGCGGCGGGCGTTTGTGACGTGGTGATGTTTCCGGTCGGGCCGTTCGTGGACGAGCGCTACGTGACGGACGTGCTCCCGCGGGCGAAGGCGACGGGCGTCGGCACGGTGTGTTTCAAGACGTTCGGCGGTGGTAAGCTGCTCGGCGACACGACCGGCTACAACCAGCCGCTGAAGCTCCGCCCCCGTGGTAAGGTGTCGAGCGGCGGCGCCGACGACGGCACGGCCGTACTGCCGCGGCTGACGGTGGAGGAGTGCTTGCGCTACACGCTGACGCTCGACCCCGACGTGGCGCTGCTGGGCCTGAGCTACCCGAACGAGCAGGACGCGGCGTTCGCCGCCGCTCGGTCGTTCCGCCCGCTGACCGGTACGGAAATGGCCGACGTGCGCCGCAGCGCGGTGGAGGCCCGGCGCGACAAGGGGCCGTGCTGGTGGAACCCCGACCCGGGGGCCTGACGGCCGGGTGGACACGTTGACGGGGAGGCCGTCCTGGTCGTTCCTCCCGGCACGCG
>DASPHQ010000702.1:0-2435 GCA_035629595.1 Urbifossiella sp.
TCACGCGCTCCAGGAACGGGACGCTGAACACGTGAATCGCCGGGCTGCCGGCGCGGAACGTCAGCGTGCCGGACTCGTCGCGCTCCTCGGCCATCGCGGGCGGCAGGTCCGAATACTCGATGATGCGACAGCGGCCGTCGACCGCCGCCAGGATGCCGACCTTCTCGCCCGGCTCCTCCTTGATGACTACCTTCGACGACGCCTCGGCGCCGGCGAGGACGTGCCGTCCGACGAAGCCCGGGTCGCACACCTTCACCAGCGGGTTGTCCACCTGGAAGTAGAAGACGTGCTCGACGCCGCGCGCCCGCAGGTCGGCGAGGAGCCCCGTTTCCGCGAGCGCGGTGAGCGTGCCGCCGTGGCCGTTCGGGCTCTCGAACAGCTTGCCCGGCCGCTCCAGTAGCAGCCGTCCGGTGGCGCGCTCGACCGCCGGCATCGTCCCCTGCTGGAAGAACACCACGTCGGGTTCCGCGAGCCCGAAGTAGCGCTCGGCGCGGAAGTACGCCTCCGTGTCGGCGTGCGTCGCGGGGCTGGTCATCACCAGCAGCGGCACCGGCCTGCCGTAGCGGCGGGAGAGCGCCAGCACCTTCTCGGCGTGGACGCGGAACAGCGTCGCCCCGCTGACCGGGCCGACGGGGAACATCCCTTTGGGTTGGTCGCAGCCGAGTCGCGTCCCCTGCCCGCCGGCGACCACCAGCGCCGCCACCGCGCCGGCGCGGAGGGCCGCTTCGCCGCGGGCGGTTTCTTCCGCGCTCGCGGTCGCGGGCTGAAGGGGCACGGGGGCGATGCGGTCGCGCGGCGGCAGGGCGGCGTGCGGCTCGTCCTTGCGGCGGTAGAGCGCTTCGAGCTCGGCGAGGTCGAGGCCGGCGAGCTGCGCGACTAGGGCGGCGCGGTCGGCCGGCGCGAGGGAGGCCCAGTCGGCGAGGACGTGCTCCTGGCCGTGGGCCGCGAGGCGGTGTCGCAGGTCGGGCGGGACGTGGGTCATGGGTGTGCAAGCCGCGAGCGGCGGAACTAGAAGGCGAACGACAGCCCGTCGTACCCCAGTTCGACGCCCGGCGGCAACCCCGCGCTGATCGCGTCGTGGTCCATCAGGTGCCCGAGGTGCGTCAGGTACGCCCGCTTCGGCCGCACCCGCGCGATCACGTCCAGCGCCTGCTCCAGGCTGAAGTGCGACGGGTGCGGCTTCGCCGGCCGCAGCGCCCCGAGGACCAGCACGTCCAGGCCTTCCAGCAGCGGCCAGCTCCGGTCGGGGATGCCGCTCACGTCCGTGCAGTACGCCAGACCCCCGACGCGGAAGCCGTACACGTGGAACCGGCCGTGCGCGAACGGGATCGGCGTCACCATCTCGCCGCACGCCGCGAACGGCGTGTCGTCGATCCGGCGGAACTCGACTTTCGGGACAACCCCGACGGGGATGTCCTCGCTGCCGGGCTCGAAGGCGTAGGCGTACACCCGGCGGATCACGTCCTCGGTGTCGGCGTCGCAGTACAGCGGCAGCGGCGCCTTCAGTAGCAGCGGCATCAGCCGCAGGTCGTCGAGGCCGAACACGTGATCGACGTGGTAGTGCGTGTACAGGACGGCGTTCACCAGCCCGACGCCGGCGCGGACGAGTTGCAGCCGCAGTTCGGGGCTGGTGTCGATGAGGAGCGTTCCGCCCGGCGCCTGGATCAGCGCCGATGTGCGGTACCGCTGGTTCTTGGGGTTGGGCGACCGGCAGACGGCGCAGTCGCAGCCGATCATCGGCACCCCGACCGAGGTGCCGGTGCCCAAAAAGGTGAAGGTGCGGACCCCGCTCATGCGGGGATTATACGTCGGGGCGAAAGCCCGGGGACGGCCGTCCCCGGGCTTCGGCGGTGCCCCTTACCGGCCCCACGACTCGGCCGGCGCCCCGTACTTGTCGCGGGGGTCGCGCGGGGCGTGGCTGTCGAGGTGGACCTGCGTGTACCCGCCGGTCGCGGCGAAGTACCCGATCAGCAGCAGGAACCCGACCGCCAGCACCGCCGGCACCACGGCCGTCCACATCAGCGCCGTCTTGGCCCCGTACTTCCGCGCCTCCTCCAGCGGCTTCACGTCCGTCGCGTAGTTCGGCTTGCCGTCCCGCTCCCACCACGACTTCAGCTTCGACAGGTTCTCCTTCAGCTTCGCCTCGACCGGCTTCCCCTCCTTCTCCTGCTGCGCGATCGTCGCCAGGTCGGAGTCGAGGGTGGTCGGCTTGGCGTCTGGCTTGCGGTTCCCCTGGGCGTCCACCCCGGCCTCGTAGTCGTCGAACACCTTCAGCTTGGCGTTGTCCAGCCCGGCGATCGGCGGCACCTCGTTCGGGAGGATCTCGGTGACCAGCGGGAAGTCCTTGGTGGCCGGCTCCCCCTTCTCGTTGCGGGCGACGTAGCGACTATACGTGTCCGGCGAAGTCTCCTGGAGCCTTTGGACGGCGAAGTAGT
>DASPHQ010000703.1:0-4737 GCA_035629595.1 Urbifossiella sp.
CCGGAGTTGGAGCTCGCGGTAAAACTCCGCCCGGACTACGCGGACGGCTTTAACTCGCTCGGCGTGGCGCTCGAAGCGCTCGGCCGCGCCGACGAGGCCCAGGAGCAGTACCGCGCCGCCATCGGCCTGCGCGAAGGCTTCCCGGACGCCTGGAGCAACCTCGGCACCAGCCTCACGGAACAGGGCCGCGTGCCCGAAGCCGTCGAGGCGCTGAACAAGGCTCTTGCCCTCCGCGCCGACCCCCGCACCGGCAGCAACCTCCTGCTGGCCCTGTGCTACAGTTCGAGTCACGACGCCAACGACCTGTTCCACGCCCATGCCGACTGGGCCGCGCGGCACGCCGACGCGCTGCTCAGCCCGCCGCCGAGGATCACCGACTCTTCCCCCGATCGGCGGCTGAAGGTCGGCTACGTCTCGGCCGACTTCCGCCAGCACACCGCGGCCGGGTTCATCGAGCGGCTGCTGACGCACCACGACCGCAACCGCTACCACGTCACCGGCTACGCGAACGTCACCCGGGCCGACGAGACGACCGACCGCCTCCGCCGCCTCGCCGACGGCTGGCGCCCGATCACGCACCTGACCGACGCCCAGGTCGCGGAGCAGGTCGCGGCCGACGAGATCGACATCCTCGTGGACCTGAGCGGCCACACCGCGGGGAACCGCCTGCTGACCTTCGCTCGCAAGCCGGCGCCGGTTCAGGTCACGCTGTTCGGCTACCCCACGACGACGGGCGTGAAGGCGATCGACTACCGGGTGTCGGACCCGGTGGCGGACCCGCCGGGCGAGTCGGGCGAGCAGTACGCCGAGGCCGTGCTGCGACTCTCCGAGGTGGCGTGGGTGTACCGACCGCCGGAGACCGCCCCGGAGCCGAACGCGCTGCCGGGACTGTCCGGCCGGTCGTTTACGTTCGGCTGCCTGAACAACCCGGCAAAACTGTCCGACGCATGCGTGGCGACGTGGTCGCGCGTCCTGAAGGCGGTGCCGAAGTCGCGGCTGGTGCTGCTCGGTGGTCGGTCGGCGGAGGCGGCCCGCGCTGCCACCGACCGGTTCACGCAGCACGGCGTCGCGTCCGACCGGCTGGAGGTGGTGTACCGTCTCCCCCCGGCCGAATACTTCGAGGCGTACCAACCGATCGACCTGGCGCTCGACCCGTTCCCGTACAACGGCGGCGTGACGACGTGCGACGCCCTGTGGATGGGCGTGCCGGTGCTGACTGTGACCGGCACCGACTACCGCAGCCGGCAGGGGGCGAGCATCCTGACGAACCTGGGACTGGCGGAGTTCGTGGCCGACTCGCCGGACAAGCTGGTGGAGTTGGCGGCGAGCTGGGCCGACCAGCGGGCGGGGCTCGCGGACCTGCGCGGGTCGCTTCGGGAGATGCTGAAGGAGAGCCCGCTGACGGACGCGCCGCGCTACGTGCGGCACCTGGAGGCGGCCTTCCGCGGGGTGTGGAAGCAACTGGTGTCGGCACCCGGTCCCACTTCCAGCTGAAGCGCGCAAAGCCCACCCGTTGCAACGGGTGGGCTTACCGTGCGGATCACCTGCTCGACAAGTCCGCGAACCTCACCCCGCCCGCTGCTGCCGCTCTTCTTCGTACTTGTGCAGCTTGTTGTACAGCGTCTTGAGGCTGATCCCCAGTTCCGCCGCGGTCGCCTGCTTGTTCGAGTTGTTCTTCGCGTACACCTGCAGGATGTACTCCATCTCGATGTCCGCGAGCGTCCGTCCGCCACCGCTCGGGGCGTGCGCCGGGTGCGGATGATACCCCGCCGTCACCGCCGCGGGGAACGGCACCGCCGCCGGCGCCTCGTAGCGCGTCTGCGGCCGCGGCGTGCGGTTCGCCAGCGGCAGGTGCGCCGGCGTAATCGGCTGCCCGCCGGACATGATCCACGCGTACTCCATCGCGTTCGCCAGCTCGCGGACGTTCCCCTGCCAGTAATCGTCCATCAGCACGCCGAGCACGTCGGGGCCGAGGAGGTGCGCCACCGTCTCGACCGACCGCTTCGCCGCCCGCGCCAGCAGGTGCCGCGCCAGGTCCGGGATGTCCGGCTTGCGGTCCCGCAGCGGCGGCAGCGGGATGTGGAACATGTTCAGCCGGAACAGCAGGTCTTCTCGGAACGTCCCCTCGGCCACCATCTGCCGTAGGTCGCGGTTCGTCGCCGAGATCACCCGCACGTCGGCGATGATCGGCTCGTTCGACCCCACCGGCCGAATCTCGCCCGCCTCCAGGAACCGCAGCAGCTTCACCTGAATATTCCTGTCGAGCTCGCCGAGTTCGTCGAGGAACAGGGTGCCGCCGTTGGCGACCTCGAACAGCCCCTTGCGGTCTTTCTCGGCCCCGCTGAACGAGCCGCGTTTGTGGCCGAACAGCTCGCTCTCGGCGAGAGTCTGCGTCAGCGCCCCGCAGTTGACCGGCACGAACGGCATGTCCGCCCGCTGGCTCTGCGTGTAGATGGCCCGCGCTACCACTTCCTTGCCGGTGCCCGTCTCGCCGGTGATGAGGACGCGCCCGTCGGTCGGCCCGATCCGTTCCACGAACTGCCGCACCGGCAGCATCGCGGGGCTGGTTCCGATGAGGCCGCCCGGCCCCTCCGCGGCCTGGACGCGCGTCTCGAGCGCGGCGGCCTTGTGCTTCAGCTTCCGCTTCTCCTGGATGCGAAGGAGCAGCGCTTCGATGTCCGCCAGCTTGCACGGCTTGGTGAGGTAGTCGAACGCCCCGAGCCGCAGCGCCTCGACGGCCGTTTCGGTGCTGCCGTAGCCGGTCATGATGACCGCTTCGGTGTCCGGGGACGCCAGCTTGATCGCCGCCAGCACGGTGAGCCCGGCCTTGTCGTGCTCCATCCGCATGTCGAGGATGGCGGCGTCGAACGTGGCCTTCTTGATGACCTCGAGCGCGGTCTTGCTGTCCGGGCAGACGGTGACCTCGTGGCCGAGGCGGGGCAGCTCGGTCCGCATGAACTCCCGGAGGTGCTGTTCGTCGTCGACGAACAGCAGCCGGAGCCGGTGGTGTGCGGGAGTCGAAATCGCCACAAGCCATCTCCTGATTCGCCGTCTGCCCCCGTAGACCCGGGGCACGCCGTCCGGTCAAGGCCAGTGAGGAGAGGGGAGTGAGGAGAAAAGCCCGGGTTCGGTCTCCTCACTCCCCACTCCCCTCTCCTCACTCCTAAGCCGCCCGCTTCCCCGGGAACGGCAGGATCGCCGCGGGGTCGCTCTCACCCGGCACGCCCGGCGCCGCCGCCCCGGCGTCCGCCAGCGGCACCCGCACGGTGAACGTACTCCCCTTCCCCGGCCCTGCGCTCGTCGCCTGAATCTGGCCGCCGTGCTGGTCCACGATCTGGTGGCTGATGAACAGCCCCAGCCCGGTCCCCTTCCCCGTCCGGCTGCGGGTGTAGAACGGCTCGAAGATGTTCTGCAACGTCTCCTCCGTCATCCCGCACCCGCTGTCGGTGAACGACAGCACCGCGTTCCCGTCGGCGCTGGTGCCGAGGTGGATGGCGAGCGAGCCGGTGTCGTCCATGCTGTCGAGGGCGTTCACCACCAGGTTCAGGATGACGCTCTTCAAGTCCTGGGCGTTGACCGGGGCGACGACGTAGCCCTGCGGGTCGAACGTGACCGCCTTGCCGCGGCAGTTCGGCAGATGGCGGGCCACCTCCAGCACGCCGCGGACGAGGCCCGCCAGGTCCGTCGGCTCCAGCTTTCGCTCGCCGGTGCGGCTGAAGTCAAGGAGCTTCTGCGTGATGTCCTTACACCGCAGCGCCTCCTGCTGGATCATCTTCAAGTAGCGGACCAGCACCTCGGCGTCGGCCGGCGGGGCGTGGGCCACGGCTTCGGCCAGGCGGCGCTCCAGCGCCTCCGAGCAGAACAGGATGCTCGCCAGCGGGTTGTTGATCTCGTGGGCGACGCCGGCGGCGAGGAACCCGACCGACACCATCCGCTCGCTGCGGACCAGCTGCCGGCTGCGCTCGTTCACCTGCTGCACGAGGTCGCGGTGGACGGCCCCGAGCCGGGCGGTCATGGCGTTGAACTCGGTCGCCAGTTCCTCCAGCTCGTCGCGGGTGTTCAGGACGATCGGGTGGGTGAAGTCCTGGGCGTGGACGCGCTGCACGCCGGCCTGGAGCTCGCGGATCGGGGTGTAGAACCACTCGCGGAAGTAAATCATCAGGGCGCCGACGATGATGAGCAGCCACACCGTCGCCAGCCCGATCACCCACATGCTGCGGCGGACGGCGGCGTTCGAGTTCACAATCGCCACCCCGATGTCGTCGGTGATGGCGTGGCAGAGGTTCTGGCCGAGGAGGTTCGCTTCCTCGTAGGCGGCGCGGACCTCCGGGTCGTCGCGGACCTGGCGGGTCGCCGCCTCGCCGTGGTTGGTGCCGCCGGCCTTCTTCAGGGCGACGGCGAGGCGCCGCAGGGACGCCTCGAATCGGTTGAGCAGATCCGTTTCCGTCTCGCCGCCTTCCGGGTCGAGCCCCCGCTCGATCGTCTCGTTCAGCACGCCCCGGTAAGCGATCGCGAACTGGGTGGCCATTCCGACCTTTTCCGTCAGCTCGCGGTGCTCGCTGGCCGGGTCGGCGGCCGGCGACGACACCTGACCGGACAGGTAGAACATGACCACGGTCATGAACCCGAGCTCGAACTTCTTCTTCTCGGTGACGCGGACGGTGCGGTTGTACGAGGTGAGGCCGTACAGGGTGCCGCCCAGCAGCAGCCCGACGCTCCCGACGACCAGGGCGAGGC
>DASPHQ010000704.1:0-15152 GCA_035629595.1 Urbifossiella sp.
GAGGCGGAGGAGGTGCGGGGTCGCCTCGACCACCCCGCGGTCCTTGCGGGGGGGATGAGGGTGCGGGCGGCGTCGACGACGGCGCGGGCGACGGTGGGGGCGTCGGCGTTCCCGCGAAGGAGGGCGGCGACGGCCCGCCACTCTTTGGTCCGGGGGAGGTGGTCGATCTGGGCGTGTCCCATCGTCGGGCCGTGGCTTTCGTGGACTTACGCACACTAGTCCGCCCAATCCGAGCGCACCGCCCCTCAGCCCGACAAGGACGGTAGCCCGGCCGCGAGGGATGTTTTCCCGGCCTCGTCCGCCGGTGTTCGGCGGCCCGTGAGCTCGTGCCACGCCCCGCGCTGCCCCCGCCGCCAGCGGCTCCCGCCCGGCGGGCACCGGTGGCAGGAACAGGAGCGCCTCCTGGATCTCTGGCTGAGCCGGTCGACCTTGTACACGACCACGCCGTCCACCCGCCCGGCCTCGACGTCGGCCATGAGGCGGCGGAGCCCGGGGCGGTCGGTGTTGCCGCCGGTGAATCCGCCGTCGTCGTACCGGTCGGGGAGGGCCACCCACCCCTCCCCGCACTGGCTGCGGACGTACGCCTCGCCCGCGTCCCGCTGGGCGTCGAGCGAGTTGAACGCCTGCTCCGGCCCCTCCCCCGAGAACTACTCCGCCGGCGCGCGGAGTGTCCGCCGCCGGCCGGAGGCAGGATAGCCGGCTCTCTCAACCGTCGGGGGTTCCGCCCCCAGAAGAATGCAGACCTCAGATTCCTGCGGGGTCCGACCAGGTATGGGTCACGACCACTTTTTCCGTCCGGAGTGAACTATGGTCACCTCGAACCTGCGTGCGCCGAGCCCACCCCGCAACCGCCGGCCGGCGGCCCTCCGCCCGCGTCCGCCGAGACACCACGAAAGCCATCGCCCACATGAATCGCCCCGCCCGCCTCCTCGTCGAGGCCCTCGACGAACGTATCAACCCGAGCCCCGCAGTCACCCGCCTGTCGGCCGACACCTTCTACATCGACAAGGACCCCACGCCGGCCCTGACGTCCGCCTACGTCGGCTACCAGATCCACGGGGACGGGGTTATCCACCGGGACGTGTACGCCGAGATCAGCGGCTTCTCGGCCGGGATCGGGCTGGCGTCGAGCGGCCCGGGGGCGACCGCCCCGGCCGTCGTCCGCCTCGGCGACCTGACCGCCGCCGGCAGCCTGAACGCCTACTTCTACCTGTCCGGGACCGAGTCCGCCACCGCGAAGACGTACTCCGTCACCTTCTACTCGGGGCTCCCGAGCCAGGGGAACGTGCTGGCCGCGTTCGGCGAGTCGCTCCTGGCCGTCGAGGACACGATCCAGGCGGCCGCCAACAAGTTCACCGGCGGGTCGGTGGTCAGCTCCGGCACGCTGGCGATCGGGTCCACCTTCGACCTGGTCCTCCAGGGGACGACCGGCACTGTCGGAAACCCGCTGATCGCGTACACCCCGGCTTCGCTCCCCGACTGGCTCGCCTCCTCGTTCCAGCTGGTGTCCACCAACCTGACGTTCTCGTCGGGCGACCTGGCCGGGGCGGTCGTCCCGGCCGGGAGCCTGTTCTACTCGCCCGACCCGAGTGCCACGTCGAACAGTGCCTACACGATCACCTACACCCTCCGGGCGATCAACGCGACGAGCACCACGACCAGCCTCACCCCGATCACCAACATCGGCAGCGGCACCCAGGTCAAGCACACCGACACCGGCTCCTGGTCCACCCTCCCGACGATCCCGGCGGTGGTCAACAACCTGACCGTCGGGATGACGGCCACCCCGGTGGCCGGCGGGGTTTCGACCGTCACCCTCACGGTCAACAACTCCGGGTCGGTGGCCGCCGGCCTGGACCAGCTCCGCGCCGTCCTCCCGGCCGGGGTGACGTACGTCGCCGGGTCCGCCACCCGCGGCGGCGTGGCCTACGCCGACCCCGCCGTGGTCGGCGGCGAGCTCGTCTGGTCCGACAGCTACTCGGTCCCGGCCGGCCAGACCCTGACCCTCACGTTCCAGGTGGGGGTGCCGGCCGCCGGCGTGTTCACGGTCGCCGGCTTCGCCCGGATCGGCGACACCACGATCGACACCACCGCCCCGACTACCGACTTCGCCCCGGCGACGGTGACGGTGGCGGCCGACGCGACCCCGCCGGACACGACGATCACCGCCAACCCCCCGGCCCTGACCAACTCGGCGGCCGCGACCTTCCAGTTCACCGGTTCGGACGCGGGCGGGAGCGGCGTGACCGGGTTCCAGTACCGCGTTGACGGCGGCACCTGGACCGCGGCCGCGAGCCCCCTGACGCTCAGCGGCCTCTCCGACGGGCCGCACACGTTCGAGGTCCGCGCCGTCGACGCGGTCGGAAACATCGACCCGACCCCGGCGAGTTACAGCTGGACGATCGACACCGCCGCCCCCGGCGCCCCGGCGGTGACCGGGTTCAGCCCGGACACCGAGGTGCCGGGCGACCGGATCACGGCTTCCACCACCCTGACGCTGACCGGGACGGCCGAGGCGAACAGCACCGTCACCCTGGTCGTGGACGGGGTGGTGTTCGGCACGACGACCGCGGACGCCTCCGGCAACTGGTCGCGGGCCGGCGTCGGCGTACTCGCCGCCGGCCCGCGGTCGTTCACCGCCCGCGCGACGGACTCGGCGGGAAACACGTCCGCCCCGTCGGCCGCGTTCGTGGTCACCATCGACGCCACCGCCCCGGCCGCTCCGGTCATCACCGGCGTCACCCCGGACACCGGCGCCTCGCCGACCGACCGCATCACCAACACCGGCGGCCTGACCGTGACCGGCACGGCGGAGCCGAACAGTACCGTGCGAGTGTTCGACAACGGCACCGCGCTCGGCCTGACGACGGCCGACGGGTCCGGGAACTGGTCGCTGGCCGTGGCCCTCGCGGAAGGCTCGCACCCGCTGACCGCCCGCGCGACGGACGTGGCGGGGAATGCGTCCGGCCCCTCGCTCACCGCCCCGGTCGTCGTGGACCTGACCGCCCCGGACACGGCCCTGACCGGCCAGCCGGCGGCGGTCGCCGGGAGCTCGTCGGCCACGTTCACCTTCACCGGCTCGGACGCCGGGAGCGGCGTGGCCGGCTTCGAGTACAGCCTGGACGGCGGCGCGTGGATCGCCGCGACCAGCCCACTCACCCTCACCGGCCTGGCCGACGGCGGGCACACGTTCGCCGTCCGCGCCGTGGACGTGGCCGGCAACCCGGACCTCGACACGAATGGGAGCGGTTACACCTGGACGGTGGACACCGGCGCCCCGGCCGCGCCCGCCATCACCGCCGTCTCCCCGGACGCCGGCGCGTCGCCGACCGACCGCGTCACCAACACCGGCACCCTGACCGTGACCGGCACGGCCGAGGCGAACAGCACGGTGACCGTGTACGACAACGGCACCCTGCTCGGCACGACGGCCGCGAACGCGGCGGGCGTGTGGACGCTGCCCGTCACCCTCGCCGAGGCGACGCACCCGCTGACCGCGACCGCGACCGACGCGGCCGGCAACACGTCGGCGGCGTCGGCCCCGGCGCCGGTCGTCGTGGACACGGTCGCCCCGACGGTCGGCGCGTCGGCCCCGGCGGCGACCACCAGCACCACCCCGACGGTGACCGTGACCGCCGCCGACACCGGGTCCGGCGTGCCGAACGGGACGGTCGTCAGCGTCGATGTGGACCTGGACGGCAACGGCGACTTCGCCGGCGCGGGCGAGGTCGGGTACGCGACCGGCGCCCTGGCGGGCGGGTCGGCGGTCGTCGCGCTGCCGGCCCTGGCCGAGGGTCTGTACGTCTACCGGGTGCGGCTGCCGGACCTGGCGGGGAACTTCGGGACGAGCGCGACCGTGGCGTTCCGCGTGGACACGACCGCCCCGGACACGACGATCACCGCCGGCCCGCCGGCCGCCGCGGACACGGGGAGCACGACGTTCTCGTTCACCGGGTCGGACGGCGGCAGCGGCGTTGCCGGGTTCGAGTACCGCCTCGACGGCGGCAGCTGGCTGCCGTCCGGGAGCCCTCAGCCGCTGACCGGCCTCGCGGACGGGGCTCACACGTTCGAGGTCCGGGCCATCGACGCCGCGGGGAACGTGGACCCGACCCCGGCCGCGTACTCCTGGACCGTGGACACCGGCGCCCCGGCCGCGCCCGCCGTCACCGGCATCACCCCGGACACCGGCGCGTCGCCGACCGACCGCGTCACCAACATCGGCTCGCTGAGCGTGACCGGCACGGCCGAGGCGAACAGCACCGTGACCGTGTACGACGGGGCCACGCTGCTCGGCGTCGTGTCCGCCAACGGCTCCGGGAACTGGACTCTGCCGACGACCCTGGCCGAGGGCGTCCACCCGCTCACGGCGACGGCGGCGGACGTGGCGGGGAACGTGTCCGCGGCGTCGGCCGTGTCCGCGGTCCGGGTGGACCTGACCGCGCCGGACACGGCGCTGACCGGCCAGCCGGTGGCGATCTCGGGGAGCGCGTCGGCCACGTTCACCTTCACCGGGTCGGACGCCGACAGCGGCGTTGCCGGCTTCGAGTACAGCCTCGACGGCGGCCCGTGGGCGGCGGCCGCGAGCCCGCTCACCCTCACCGGGCTGGCCGACGGCGGGCACACGTTCGCCGTCCGCGCCGTGGACGTGGCCGGCAACCCTGACCCGGACACCAGCGGGAGCGGTTACGCCTGGACGGTGGACACCGGCGCCCCGACCGCGCCCGCCATCACCGCCATCTCCCCGGACACCGGCGTCTCGCCGACCGACCGGGTGACGAACACCGGCGGCCTGACTGTCACCGGGACCGCCGAAGCGAACAGCACCGTGACCGTGTACGACAACGGCACCCTGCTCGGCACGACGGCCGCGAGCGCGGCGGGCGTGTGGGCACTGCCGGTCACCCTCGCCGAGGCGACGCACCCGCTGACCGCGACCGCGACCGACGCGGCCGGGAACGTCTCGGCGGCGTCCGCCCCGGCCGGCGTGCTGGTCGACCTGACCGCCCCCACCACCGGGATCGGCAGCGGCCCGGCCGCCGTGTCCGGCAGCGCGTCGGCGATGTTCACGTTCACCGGCGCGGACGCGCTGAGCGGCGTGGCCGGGTTCGAGTACCAACTGGACGGCGGCGCCTGGACCGCGGCGGCCAGCCCGCTGACGCTCACCGGGTTGAGCGACGGGGCACACATGTTCGCCGTGCGGGCGGTCGACCTCGCCGGCAACCCCGACCCGTCGGGCGCCGCCGGGTACAG
This sequence comes from Urbifossiella sp., assembly GCA_035629595.1. GTDB lineage: Bacteria > Planctomycetota > Planctomycetia > Gemmatales > Gemmataceae > Urbifossiella. The sequence goes on from DASPHQ010000704.1 coordinate 5,251, forward strand.
CTGGACGATCGACACCGGCGCCCCGGCCGCGCCCGCGATCACCGGCATCACCCCGGACACGGGCACCTCGCCGACCGACCGCATCACCAACACCGGCGGCCTGACCGTGACGGGCACCGCCGAGGCGAACAGCACCGTGACCGTCTATGACGGCCCCACCCTGCTCGGCACCACGACCGCCGACGCGGCCGGCAACTGGACGCTCCCGACGACCCTTACGGAGACCACCCACCCGCTCACCGCCACGGCCACCGACGCGGCTGGGAACACGTCCGGCGCCAGCCCGGTCGCCCCCGTCGTCGTCGACACCACCGCCCCGGGCACGACCATCACCGCCCAGCCGGCCGCCGTGGACGGCAGCTCGACCGCGACGTTCAGCTTCACCGGCACGGACGTCGGGAGCGGCGTGAGCGGGTTCGAGTACAGCCTCGACGGCGGGCCGTGGGTCGTTGCCACCAGCCCGCTCACCCTCACCGGGCTGGCCGACGGCACGCACACCTTCGAAGTGCGGGCCATCGACGTGGCCGGGAACCCCGACCCGTCCGGCGTCGCCAGCACGAGCTGGTCGGTGGACACCGGAACCCCCGCCGCCCCGGTCATCACCGGCATCACGCCCGACACCGGCGCGTCGCCGACCGACCGGCTCACGAGCACCGGCACCCTGACCGTGACCGGCACCGCCGAGCCGAACAGCACCGTGACCGTCTACGACAACGGCACTCTGCTCGGCACAACTACGGCCGACGCGGCCGGGAACTGGTCGCTGCCGACCACGCTCACGGAGGCCACGCACCCGCTGACCGCGACGGCGACGGACGCGGCCGGGAACACGTCCGCGGGCTCGACACCGGCCCCGGTCACGGTGGACACCACCGCCCCGGTCGTCCCGAGCGTGACCACCCCAACGGCCAGCCCGAGTACCACCCCGACCATCGGCGGCACGGCCGAGCCGAACAGCACGGTGAGCGTGTTCGACGGCAGCACCCTTCTCGGCACCACGACCGCCGACGGGTCCGGGACCTGGTCGTTCACGCCGTCGGCCCCGCTGACGGAGGGTCAGCACACGATCACCAGCCAGGCGACCGACGTGGCCGGGAACACCGGCCCGGCGTCCGCCCCGGTCACCCTCACCGTCAGCTCCACGGTCGCCGTACTGGCGGCGGTCACGCCCGACTGGACGGTCGGCGGGCCGGACTACCCGACGCGGTTCGAGGCGGCCGGCACGCTGGCCCCGTTCACCTTCACGGTGAAGGCCGGCACCAGCCTGCCGCCCGGCCTGACGCTCGACCCGACCACCGGCGACGTGGTCGGCTCGCCCGCCGCGGCCGGCGACTTCGCGTTCACGGTCGTCGCCACCGACCCGGTCGGGAACGCCGCCGAGCGCACCTTCACGATCCACGTCAACCCGGCGATGTCGTCCCCGCGCGGCGACGCCGCCGTGCTGCCGTACGAGATCGTCGAGCAGACGGCGGACATCGACTTGCACGTGGTCGGCGGCACCGGCACCATCCGGTACGCGGTCACCGCCGGCGAGTTGCCGCCGGGGCTGGCCCTCGACCCGGACACCGGGCGGTTGACCGGGACGCCGACGACCAGGGGCTCGTACTTCTTCACCGTCACCGCCACGGACGGGGTGAACGCCGTCTTCTCGAAGGACTTCCGGCTCGACGTGATCCAGTTCCCGCTCCTCACGTCCGGGTCGTCCGGGACGGCGAGCCTGGGCGGGGCGGGCGCCGGCGAGATCGGCACCCGGGTGAACCTGTACGGCGTCCTCGACGGGAACGTGGCCGGCACCGCCACCCCGTTCGCGGGGTTCACCGGCGAAGTGTTGGTCGCCTACGGCGACGTGACCGGCGACCGGGTGCCGGAGATCGTGACCACGCCCGGGCTCGGCGGCGGCCCGCGGGTGGTCGTCATGGACATCGAGACCGGGGTCGAGCGGGCGTCGTTCTTCGCCTACGACCCCGAGTTCCGCGGCGGGCTGACGATCGCCGTCGGCGACCTGACCGGCGACGGGGTGGCCGACTTCGTGACCGGGGCCGGGGCCGGCGGGGCCGGGCACGTGAAGGTGTTCGACGGGCGGACGCACGCCGAGCTGGCGTCGTTCCTGGCGTTCGACCCGACGTTCCGCGGCGGCGCCCGGGTGGCGGTCGCGGACGTGACGGGTGACGGCACCCCGGACATCATCGTCGGCGCCGGGGCCGGCGGCGCCCCGCACGTGAAGGTGTTCGACGGGAAGACGTTCGCCGAGCTGGCGTCGTGGTACGCGTTCGAGGACAAGTTCCGGGGCGGGGTGCACGTGGCGGGCGGCGACGTGTACCACACCGGCCTGGCGGTGGTGGTCGCCGGGGCCGGGGCCGACGGCGGGCCGCGGGTGTCGGTGTTCGAGACCCCCGGCGGGGTCCGCCGGACCGACTTCTTCGCCTACGACCTCAGCTTCGGCGGCGGCGTCCGGGTGGCGGTCAACGACGCCGACCACGACGGGCTGGACGACCTGATCACCGGGGCCGGCCCGGGCGGCGGCCCGCACGTGCGGACGTGGGGCATCGCCCGGGGCGGCGCGGTCGAGCTGGCCAGTTTCTTCGCGTTCGACTCGACCAACGGCCTGGGGGTCTACGTCGGGTAGAGTCGTTTCGGGAGTGGTGTGGCGGCTCAAGGTTGGTAGCCGCGGGCTTCAGCCCGCGCTCAGGCGAGCGCGGGCTGAAGCCCGCGGCTACCAACCCAACACACCTTCGCCGAATCGTGTCGTCGGTCGCAAGTCCCAACCGGGCAACGACTCGCATCGTAGCTCGCGAGGCGGGGTCGTTCCAATAGTGATTCTTCCAGACGACTCAATGCTTCTGGGACGGGGTCCCCCTCCCGCCTGGAACCAATTATCTCCGTCCGAATGACCCCGCCCCGGAGTTATTTTTCGGGACCCAATCGTCGGCGGCAGGGAATAGGAAGAGAGCAGGCCTCCCCGCGACGGCCTCGCCTTTTGAGGATTGACTCATGCGTCGGCTGACGCTCGCCCTCGCGTTCGTGGCATCGGTCGGTCGTGCGGCCGCGGCCGGTAAGCCGGCCGCAACCGAACTCGCCGCCCTAATCGACCGGCACGTCGAGACCCGCCTGGCCGCCGAGGGCGTCCGGCCGGCGGACCCGGCGGACGACGCCGAGTTCCTCCGCCGCGTGTCCCTCGACCTGCACGGCGTCGTCCCGACGGCCGAGCAGGCCGCCCGCTTCCTCGCCGACCCCGCCCCGGACAAGCGGACCCGCCTCGTCGACGCGCTCCTCGCCGACCCGCGATACGGCGAACACCTCGCCGACGTCTGGCAGGGCTACCTCGTCTCCCCGCTCGCCGACGACTACCGGGTGCGGGCGGACCGGTTCCGGCAGTGGCTCGCCGGCCGGTTCAACACGGCGACCTGGGACCGGACCGCCACCGACATCCTCACCGCCGCCGGCAAGCTGGACGAGAACCCGGGGGTGGTCTACTTGGTCGAGGGCCGGCTGCCGCGGGGCGTGCCGGACCTGGCCGACCTCGCGTCCCGCTACTTCCTCGGCGTCCGGCTGAGCTGCGCGCAGTGCCACGACCACCCGTTCACCGCGTGGACGCAGCAGGACTTCTGGGGCATGGCCGCGATCTTCACGCAGGTGCAGACGCCAGGCCGGCCGAAGCTGGTCTACCAGATCGGGGTGCGGGACGACCCCGCGCTCACCCTGGCGTCGCTCCAGGCCGCCGGCACGATCGACGGCTTCCTCGCCCGTCCGCCGACGTTCCTCGGCGGGGCGGAGTGGAAGGCCGACAAGGGCACCACGAACCGGGCCGCGCTGGCCGCGTGGTTGACCGCGCCGGAGAACCCGTACTTCGCCCGGGCGATGGCGAACCGGACGTGGTGGCGGCTGTTCGGCCGGGGGCTCGTGAACCCGGTGGACGACATGCACGCGGGCCACCCGGCGTCGCACCCGGAACTGCTCGACCTGCTCGCCCGGCGGTTCGCCGCGTCCGGGTTCGACCTGAAGGCCCTCACACGGGCGGTCGTGTCGAGCCGGGCGTACCAGCGGACGAGCCGGCCCGGCGGCGACGACCCGGCCAAGCAGGCCGCGCTGTTCGGCCGGATGTCGGTCAAGGTGCTCTCGGCCGGGCAGCTGTACGACTCGCTGGTGGCGGTCCTCGGCGCCCCTGCGCCGACCCCGGGGGTGGACCCGCGCGCGGGCGCCCGGTTCGAGTTCGTGCAGTTCTTTTCCGACGACGGCGACCCCGACCCGACCGCGTACCGGCGGGGCATCCCGCACCTGCTGCGGCTGATGAACGCGGGGCAGTTCGCCGGCCGACCCCTCGCCGCGCTGGCGGCGCGGATCGCCACCCCGGGCCGGTCGGCGGACGAGGTCGCCGGCGACCTGTTCCTGGCGGTCCTGTCGCGGCGGCCGACGGCCGACGAGCGGCGGCTATTCCAGGCCCACGTCGGCCGGGCGGGCTCCCTTGACGCCGCGGCCCGGGAGTTGGCCTGGGCGCTGCTGCTGACCAGCGAGTTCTCACTGAACCACTAACCTGAGGCCGTGATGGACCTGAACCTCGACCGCCGCGGGTTCGTGACCGCCGCCGGGGCGACGCTCTCCGGCTGGCTCGGCCGGGTGGCCGCGGCCGCCCCGGACGGGCCGCGGCCGAAGGCGTGCATCCTCCTCTGGATGGCCGGCGGGCCGAGCCACATCGACACGTTCGACCCGAAGCCCGAAGCCCCGGCCGACGTCCGCGGCGAGTTCCGGCCGATCGACACCGCCGTCCCGGGCGTCCGCATCAGCGAGCACTTCCCGCGGTTCGCGAAGCTGACGCGGCACGCCGCGGTCCTGCGCGGCATGAGCACCCTGGAGTCGGACCACAAGCTGGCGACGTACCACCTGCACACCGGCTACCAGAACCGGGCCGGGGTGGTGGCGTTCCCGAGCCTCGGGGCGATCGTCGCGAAGGAACTCGGCAAGCGGGACGCGCCGCTGCCGAACTTCGTGAGCATCGGCCGCGGGCCGCAGGAGGCGCTGACCGCCGGCTTCCTCGGGCCGGACCACCAGCCGCTGGCGGTCACCGACCCGGTCCGCGGCCTCGACTTCATCGCGCCCGCCGGCTCCCCGGAGCAGTTCGGCCGGCAGGTGGACCTGGCGCGCCAACTCGACGGGGCGTTCCACGACCAGTACCGGAGCGCGGCCGGCACCGCGCACCGGACGGCGGTCGACCGGGCGGTGCGGCTGATGAACGACGGGCAGAAGCGGGCGTTCGACCTGTCGCTGGAGCCGGACGCGGTCCGCGCCGCATACGGGCAACTGGGCCGGGCCGCGGCGGGGGCGGACGCCAAGACCGGCGGCGGGCAGCCCGGGGGTTTCGGGCAGGGGTGCCTGATGGCCCGGCGGCTGGTCGAGGCGGGCGTCCCGTTCGTCGAGGTGGTGATGGGCGACGGGGTGGGCTGGGACACGCACCGCGACAACTTCCCCCGCACCCGGGCGCTCTCGGCGGAGTGCGACATCGCGATGTCGGCGCTCGTCGAGGATCTGCGGGGGCGGGGGCTACTCGACACGACGCTGGTCGTGTGGATGGGCGAGTTCGGGCGGACCCCGCAGTGCACCGGCGGCGGCCGCAACCACTGGGCGCGGGCCTGGAGCAGCGTGCTGGTGGGCGGCGGGATCAAGGGCGGGCAGGTGATCGGCCGCACCGACCGGGACGCCGCCGCGGTCGCCGACCGTCCGATCAGCGTGCCCGACTTCCTCGCCACCGTGTGTACAATACTCGGCATCGACCACAAAAAATCGAACCGCCCGCCAGGGGTGGACCGCCCGATCCCGATCGTGGACACCAGCAAGGAGGTCCGAGTCCTCTCGGAGTTGCTGTAGTCCGACTGTGTCCCTCCGCGCCGTCGGAACGACCGGTCCCCAGGGGTCGGTCCATCTCCCTCACGGCCGGGCGCCCGGCCGGCCGCTCCGGACCTCGACCCGCTGGTCGAACGGATCGCGTGTCGGGCACAGCGTCGGCCTCGGCACGGGTGGGTGCGGCGCCAGAGCGGCCGCCGGCGTGGGTCCAGTTGTACTGGGACGACGTCTTCGCCGGCGGCGGGGAGCCGGCCGCGACCGACCTCGACGTGTTCGGCGGGGCGGTGCCGGCCGACGGGGTGTACGGCGGCTGACCCGCCCGTGGCCGTGGTCACGGGGACACTTCCGCCACCCACCGTGTCCGGTCCGGCGGCGCAGCTACGAATCTGCTCGTGACCGGCTGCCCCCGGGGCACTTCCGTAACGGGTCGACGCCCGGGGTCGGCTTCGTTCCGACCCCGCCGGCACCTTTGTTCTGTTAAGTGCCGAAATGTCGTCCCGCCCCCCGAGAGGGTCATTCGGCCCGAATCTGCACTTCGTGTCCGAGCCGCGAGTTAACAGCCCCGAACCCCTAGATTTTCCGCCCCTCAGGCCGGCGAGGTGTTCCGGGGCCGTGTCCTGAACAAGCCACACAACCTCCGGAGCGTCCGCCAAGGCAGCGAGATCAAGTTCGTGGTCGCGGGCGGGTCCGAGTTGCCGGTGATGGTCACCGACAAGTACCTGCGGGAGCAGGTGCGTGGGTCATCCACCCGTGCCGGAAGTGCGGCTTCTCCGAGCTGTTCGACGCGCCCTCGGACCTCCTCCGGGCGGTGTTCCCGAACGCGCCGGCGGACGCCCAGATGAGCATGTTCACCAGCTTCTGCCCGCTGTGCGGCGGGGTGCAGGGGGTGGAGTCCAGGGACAACCCGGCACCCCGCGAGGATAATCCGGCCCCGGCACCGCCGTCGATCAAGCGCCCGTGGTGGAAGTTCTGGTAGCGTAGGCACACCCACCCGAGCCGGCTGGTCGGGGCTTGGATTCGTAGGATCCTGGGCGGCCGCGTCGAACCCCCGACGGGTTATTGGCGGAAGGCGGTTGAAAGCGCCGCCCCGCCCGCTAGAATTCGTGTGGCAGCGACCGCCGCACCCATAGCTCAACTGGATAGAGCATCGGTCTACGGAACCGAAGGTTGCAGGTTCGACTCCTGCTGGGTGTACTAGGAAAGCAAGCAAAAGCGAAGAGGTGGGGTCGGACAGGGCACTAGAAAGGCACCACAAATACCACGGGCACCAGAAGGGTACAGTACCTTTCTGGTGCCCGGTCTCGTTTCTGGTGCCTGCTGTACCTAGTCGGCCTTCGGCTTCGGCCGAAGTACATCTGCCAGTGCTGGCGGGTGTCCTCGAACGGGCGGGATCGGAGATCCCCCCGCGCCTTCGGGCGGTCCTCGTCGGGGGGATGGTTCTGCGTCTGGTGGAGACGACCGACCCGGACGCGGCCGTGGCCCGGGCCGTCGCCGTCCTCCGGGAGTCACTCGACCGGGGGCCGGCCGACGACCGACCCGCCCCCGCGGGGTGACCCGGCCTCCGGCCGCCGACCCCGCTGACCCGAGCAACCAGGCGAGGACGGTCGGCCGGAACGTCCGGCCGGGGCGGGGGGCGGGCGGAACTCGACGGATGGCGTCCGGAGACTGGGGAGTCGGTGGGGATCGGGTCATAGGGGGGCGATTTTGAGCCTGCCTCGGTCCGGGTGCCGCGGAAGCCCTCCGGCCCGCGAGGCCGCCCGATCGTGGGGGGTGCCGCCACGAACCGCCCTTACCGCTGCCACTACTCGTTGAACAGCCGGGGCGCGAAGTCGTACAGCGCCCGCCGCCAGGTCTGCCACTCGTGGGCCGTGCCCTGCTGCCCCACGAACACGCTCCGCACGCCGACGCGTTCCAGTTCGGCGTGCATCGCCTTCGCGGACTTGTGGAACGCCTCCTCGCCGGTCCCGGCCCCGATCCAGAGCAGGCGGAAGCGACCGTTGAACGCCGCGGCGTCCTGGAACGCCCCGCCGTAGGCCGTGCGCACGTCGAACGTGCGGCCCGCGCCGCTGAACGCCCCGACGTACGAGAACGTGTCCGGGTGCGTCAGCCCGATCTGCAGCGCCTGCCCGGCCCCCATCGACAGCCCGGCGATCGCCCGGTGGGTCCGCTCCGCGAGTGTGCGGAACTCGGCGTCCACGCCAGGGACCAACTCGCGGAGTACCACGTCCTCGAAGGCGTTCCCCTTCGCGCCGGCCGGCGTGGCGTAGCCGTTGTCCATGACGACGAGCATCGGCTTCGCCTTCCCGACCGCGAGGAGGTTGTCGAGGATGACGTTCGCCCGCCCCTGGTTGCCCCACCCGCGCTCGTCCTCGCCGGCGCCGTGCTGGAGGTACAGCACTGGGTACCGCCGCGCCGGGTTCGCGTCGTACCCGGGCGGGGTGTAGACGAAGGCCCGCCGGGCAGCGCCGGTCACCTTCGAGTGGTACCAGAACGCCCGCACCTGCCCGTGCGGCACGTCCTTCACGTCGTAGAAGTCGGTCCCCTTCTCCGGCACTTCGACGCCGCTCGTCTGCTTGCCCCAGCCGAAGTACGTCTCGCTCCCCGGGTCGTTGACGGCGACGCCGTCAACGACCAGTCAGTAGTAGTGGAACCCGGGCACGGCCGGCGGGGTCGTCACGGTCCACACGCCGGTGGCGTCCCGCTCCATGTCGAACGGGCCCTTGCCGAGCCCGTTGTCGGAGCCGCCGGGCTGCACCTGCACCTTCCGCGCGTCGGGCGCCTTCAGCCGGAAGGTGACCCGCGCGTCGGGGTGGACGCGCGGGTACTCCGCGCCGCGGACGTTGGACGACGCCGGCCGCGCGCCCTCCTGCGCCGGGGCCGCGGAGACCCCGACGAGCGCCGCGAGGATCAGGACGGTTCGCATCGGATCGCCTCCGTGATCGTTACTTTCGCGACAGGAGGTACGCGACGAGGTCGCGGGCCTCCTGGTCGGTCAGGCCGTCGAGCAGGCCGTCCGGCATCAGCGACCCGCGCGCCGGGGCGACGCCGGCCTCGTCCGACGCCCGCACCCGGAACCGCTCCCCCTTCTCGTCCACGTACTCCGACTCGTCCAGCCGCGTCGCCACCAGCAGCCCCGTCCGCGTCCGGCCGTCGAGGGTCTCCACCTTCCACGCCTGGTAGTGCGGCGCCACCGCGGCGGACGGCTGAACGAGCGACTCCACCACCCACCGCCGGTCCGTCCGCCCGACCCGGCTCAGGTCCGGGCCGACGCCCGCCCCCCGGCCGTCGACCGCGTGGCAGCGCGCGCACCCGGCCACCCGCGGGTGCTCGAACACCCGCCGCCCGGCCTCGGCGTCGGCCGGGCCGTCGAGCCGCTTCAGCCACGCGGCCGTGTCGGTCGCCGGCGGCCGGCCGGCGTGGTACGGCTTCCCGAGCACCCGCGCGGCCAGTTCCTCACGCCCGGCCCCACTCGCCGCCGCTTCGAGCCGCCCGCGCTGCGCCGGGGTGAGTGCGACGCCGGTGAGCGAGCGGATCGCCTCGCGGCCCAACACGGCGTCCCCGCCGCCGACCAGCCCGAGGAGGAAGTCGGCGTCCGGGGCGCCGGCCGCCAGCGTGACGAGCGCCTGCGCCCGCACCGCGGTCGGCTCCTTCGCGTCGGCGGCGACGGCCCGCACCGCGGCGGCCGCGGCCGGGTCGGCCCGGTCCTTCAGGGCGCGCAGCGCCTCGACCCGCACCGCCGCGTCGGGCTCGCGCAGGAGCCCGACGAGCGCGTCCGTCCGCAGCCGCTTGTGCGCCGCCGGGACCGCCCGCAGCGCCGCCAGCCGCAGCGCCGCGGGCGCGGCCGGGTCGGCGAGGCGGTCGAGAAAGTACTTCGCCAGTCCGTCCTCGTCCACCAGCTGGTTGTCGATCCGGGCGAGCGCCGTGGCGAGCGCGGTCAGCTCGCGTGGGTCGAGCGTGGGGTGCGTCATCATCCTGACGATCTCCCCCCTCGCCTCCCTCCTCAGCTCGTCTGCCACCCACTTCACCGCCAGAAAGCGGATGTCCCGGTCGGCGACGCGGAGGGACTC
>DASPHQ010000705.1:0-2960 GCA_035629595.1 Urbifossiella sp.
CTCACGCTGTTCGACTCGGCCGAGGCTCGCGAGCGAACCCTGGATTACCTGGGGCGCGTCCTGGCGACGTGCGGCCGGCTCGGGGCCGGGGCGTGCGTGTTCGGCTCGCCGAAGAACCGCCGCCGCGGCGAGCTGCCCGAAGCAGCAGCGCGTGACACCGCGGTGTCATTCTTCCGCCGCCTCGCGACCCACGCCGCCGACGCCGGCACGACGGTGGTGCTGGAAGCGAATCCGCCGCGGTACGGCGCCGACTTCGTCACCCGGGCCACGGAGGCGGTCGAACTGGTCCGCGCCGTGGACCACCCCGCCTTCCGCCTTCACCTCGACACGGCGTGTATGACCCTCGCCGGCGACCCGGTCCGCGACACGTTCGAGGCCGGGTTCCCGCTGCTCGGCCACTTCCACGTCAGTGAGGCGGACCTGGCGGCACCGGGGCCGGGCGGAACGGTCGATCACTCCGCGTTCGTCGCGGAACTGAAGCAGCGCCGGTACGCGGGCTGGGTGTCGCTGGAAATGCGTGACCCGACGCCATTCGTGCTTGACGCGCTGACCGAAGCGGTGCGGTTCGTCCGCGACGTGTACACGGGCTGAAAGCCCGGGGACGGCCGTCCCCGGGCTTCGCCCTCACGGAATCCAGTTCGTCTCCGGCCCCACGGCCAGGCAGAACTCCGCCAGCAGCTTCGCCGCGTTCGTCAGGTCGTCGAAGTGGACGACCTCGACCGGGCTGTGCATGTAGCGGTTCGGGATGCCGATCAGCCCGCACGCCACGCCGGCCCGGCTAATCTGGATGGCGTTCGCGTCCGTCCCCGTCGCCCGCGGCACGCCGCGCACCTGCACCGGGATGCCGTGCGCCTGCGCCAGTTCGTCGAGCAGGTCGAACACCCGCGGGCTGATGTTCGGCCCGCGGAACAGCACCGGACCGGCCCCGCACTTGATCTCGCCCTGCGTCTTCTTGTCGCTCCCCGGCGTGTCGGTCGCGTGCGTCACGTCCACCGCGATGCCGACCGTCGGGTCCACGGCGTAGCTCGCGGTGATCGCCCCGCGAAGGCCGATCTCCTCGGCCACCGTCGAGACGCCGTACACGGCCGCCTTCAGGCTTCGGCCCTTCAGCAGCCGCACGGCCTCCATCACGACCCACAGGCCGACCTTGTCGTCCATTGCCGGGCTGGCCGCGAGGCCGTTGCGGAGCGGGCGGTAGCCGAGCTCGAACGTCACCGGGTCGCCGTGCCGCACGACCGCCTCGGCGTCCGCCTTGTCCTTGGCACCGATGTCCACCCACACGTCGGCGAAGTCCGGCACCTTCGTCCGCTCGTCCGGCTTCAGCAGGTGAATCGCCCGCCGGGCCACGACGCCGGCGACCGGGCCGGTCTTCGTCCACACGGTAAGGTGTTGGCCCAGGAGCACCTGCATGTCCCAGCCGCCGATCGGCTGGACGTACAGGTAGCCGTTCTCGTCGACGTGCTGAATCATCAGCGCGATCTGGTCGCAGTGCCCGGCCAGCAGGATGCGTGGGGCGTCGGCCGGGCGGCCTTCGGGGAAGCGATTGGCGAAGACGTTGCCGTGGCGGTCGGTCGTCACCTCGTCGGCGAAGTCGCGGGCGTACTCGCGGACGACCTGCTGGATCTGCTGCTCGAACCCGGAAGGACTCGGGGTGTCGAGGAGCCGGCGGAGGAAGTCGTGGGAGGTGTGTTCCATGTCGGTAGGGGCAAGGGGCATGGGGCAAGGGGCAAGACAGAACCGAGCGGCAGGAGCCGGGGTGCGGGGGCTTCGCTTGCCCCTTGCCCCATGCCCCTTGCCACTGCTAGTGACGGAAGTGCCGCACGCCTGTGAACAGCATGGCGATGCCGTGCTTGTCGCAGGCCGCGACGCTGTCGGCGTCCTTCACGGAACCACCCGGCTGGATGATCGCCGTGACGCCGGCCGCGGCCGCCAGCTCCACGTTGTCCGGGAATGGGAAGAACGCGTCCGACGCCAGCACGCTCCCCTTCGCCCGGTCGCCGGCCTTCTTCGCCGCGATGTCCACCGACACCACCCGGCTCATCTGCCCGGCGCCGACGCCCACCACCTGCGTCCCGCTCGCCAGCACGATGGCGTTGCTCTTCACGTGCTTGCACACCAGCCAGGCGAAGTGGAGGGCGTGCGACTCGGCCTCCGTCGGTTTCCGCGCCGTCGCCACCTTCCAGGCGTCGGGGTTGTCGGCGCCTGTGTCGCGCGATTGAACCAGCAGCCCGCCGTCGACGCGGCGGTAATCGAGCCCTTCCGGCCCGCCGGTCAGCTCCCCGGTGCGAAGGAGTCGGACGTTCTCCTTCCACTTGCGGAGGGCGTCGAGCGCGTGCGGCTCGAAGTCGGGTGCGACGACGCACTCGACGAACCGCTTGGCCTTCGGGTCCATCAGCGCCGACGCGGTGTCGGCGTCGACCGGCCGGTTGAACGCGATGATGCCGCCGAACGCGGAGAGAGGGTCGCCGTCCCACGCCTGCCGGAAAGCTTCGGAAAGCGTGGCGGCCTCCGCCGCGCCGCAGGGGTTGTTGTGCTTCACCACGACCGCGGCGGGGCCGGCGAACTCGCGGACCAGGTTCAGCGCCGAGTCGAGGTCGAGGATGTTGTTGTAGCTCAGTTCCTTGCCGTGCAACTGGAGCGCCGACGCCACGCACGGGTGGTCGAGGTCCGGCTCGACGTAGAACGCCGCCTTCTGGTGCGGGTTCTCGCCGTAGCGGAGCGTCTGCTTCAGGTCGAACGGCGGGTCGATCTCGTCGTCCCACTCCGCGGTCGCGTCGTCGTCGTCGGGCTCGTCGTCCGGCATCAGGCCGTGGAAGTACTCGGCGATGGCGGTGTCGTACTGCGTGACGCGCTGGAACGCGACGAACGCCAGCTCCTTGCGGAAGTCCTTCGGCAGGTGGCCGTCGTGGTTCTTCAGTTCGAGGAGGAAGTCGTCGTACTGCTCGGGCTCGACCAGGACG
>DASPHQ010000706.1:0-8564 GCA_035629595.1 Urbifossiella sp.
CGGATCGCCGGCCGGGCCGACCCGTACCTGGTCGTGGTCGACGAGAAGGACAATCGCGTGAGCGAACTCGACGACTTCGGCATCCGCGCGAACGCCTTCGACGGCCACCTCCGCGACCCGGCCGGCGTCGTGAACCTGAACGCGAAGCAGAAGTACCGCGTGCTGGTGCAGGACCGCTACCGCCGCGGCGGCCCGCGCTACCAGTACGTGCTGACGGTCCGCAAGCCGGTGCCGGACTTCTACCCGGCGGTGATCCACCACCAGAACCCCGGCCCCGGCGGCACCACCGTCCGCAAGGGCGGCACCGCGTACCTCGACTTGATCGTCCACAACAAGGACGGCTTCACCGGCCCGTTCACGGTCACGGCCGAGGGGCTGCCGAAGGGGCTGCACGCGGCGGCGACCGCCGTGACCGGCGGCGACCGCGCCGTGGTGGTGCTGTGGGCCGACGCCGACGCCCCCGACTTTGTGGGGCCAATCCGCCTGACGGCGACCGCGAAGCGCGGCGACGAGCCGCTGGTGCGCGAGGTGCGCCCCTACACCCGCGTGTGGAACAGCACCGACCTGAACAGCAGCCGCCCGACGCGCGAGCTCTTCGTGGCCGTGGCCGACGCCGCCCCGTTCGTGGTGGTGCCGGCAGCAGATCGCCTGACAATTGAGGCCGGCAAGAAGGCCGAGCTGAAGCTGACGTGCCAGCGCCATCAAGGCGATTTCAAGGCCGCGGTGAACCTGAGCGGCCTGTCGCTGCCGAACGCGGTACGTGTGACGACCGCGTCGATCCCCGAGGGGAAGGCGGACGCGACGGTGACGGTGGAGGTGCCGGCGAACGCCCGGCCGGGCGAGTACACGTTCGCGCTGCAGTGCCAGGCCCAGGTGCCGTTCAGCAAGGACTCGAAGGCCGCGACGCGCCCGAACACGTTGGTCACGACCCCGAGCCGGCCGGTGACCGTCGTGGTGACGGCGCCACCCGGGAAGAAGTGAGACCGCGAGGACGACCCATTACCGCACCCCAACAAGTTGGTCCGGTCCGGAGCCGATCGCCCGGCGCCCTCTTGCGAAAGGCACTAGTCACGCTCGGTGTACTCTTCGGTGTGGCCTGGGGGTGCTACGCAATCATATCCCGCATGATCGTGCCAGAAGGAGTCCGCATCTTCGATCAGGCCGCCGTCCATTTTGAGGAGCATGCGGCCGGCATCCGAAGCGGACGAATCCAACCGGAGCCCGACCCCAACCGAATCGTGAGGTATCCGTTGCCGGACGAGTTGCGCCGGTTGGGTGTGAGGGTGTGCCTCGAACACGACGGCGTGCTCTGGTACTACCTCCCGTCTCACCCGCTCGACGGGGGAAGCCCGTGCCTCGCCACCCCGCGCCAACATGACGAGCCGATCAACAGCTTCCCCCAACGGGTTCGCTTCCGCACCTACACCTTCCAGTCGCTGAAGGATAATTGGGCGTACTGGTTTATTCTGCCGTAGTCACTCTCCCCACGAGCCGGCCGATGAACGTGGTCACCGCCTGTCGCGCCAAGAAGTGAACCCAGGAGACAGCCCTATGCCCCGCCTCTCCCCCGCCCTATTCCTGATCGCCGCGCTTTCGGTCCCCGCGCTCGGCGCCGAGCCCGTGCCGCTCTTCGACGGCAAGTCGTTCGCCGGGTGGGAGGGCGACACCGCCAAGACATGGAAGGTCGCGGACGGCGTCATCACCGCCGGGTCGCTCGACGCCACCGTGCCGCGGAACGAGTTCCTCTGCACCACCAAGACCTACGGCGACTTCGAGCTGAAGGTGCGGTTCAAGCTGGAGGGCGACAAGGAGCGCGTCAACGCCGGCGTGCAGTTCCGCACGAAGCGCATCCCGAACCACCACGAGGTGAGCGGCTACCAAGCCGACGCCGGGCAGCAGTACTGGGGGGCGCTGTACGACGAGTCGCGGCGGAACAAGATTCTCGCGAAGCCGGACGAGAAGCTGCTCGCCGGGGTCGTGAAGCACGGCGACTGGAACGAGTACACCATCCGCTGCGAGGGGCCGCGCATCCGCCTGTGGTTGAACGGCACGATGACCGTGGACTACACCGAAGCCGACGAGAAGGTCGAGCGGACGGGTGTGATCGGCCTGCAAATCCACGGTGGGGCGAAGGCGCGGGTGTCGTACAAGGACATCCGCATCGAGGAGCTGAAGGCGGGGAAGTGACGCCGGCACGGCTCCGGTAGCCGCGGGCTTCAGCCCGCGCCCATCTACGGCGGAGGTTCAGGGGGTGACGCCCCACGGACACCGCCGACGTAGCGCGGGCTGAAGCCCGCGGCTACCGGAGCCGTGCCGACAGCCGGCTCACGCCAATCGGCCCGCCTTCACCACACCGCCCTGCATCACGGCGATGAACCGCGTGCGGTCCTCCAGCAGCGAAACGTCCGCGGCCACGTCGCCGTCCACGACCAGCAGGTCGCCGAGCTTACCAGCCTCGACGGTGCCGATCTCGGCGACGCGGCCGAGGATTTCCGCCCCGGTGCGCGTCGCGCACGTCAGCACCACCAGCGGCGAGAGGCCGACGTACTTCACGAAGAACGACAGCTCGCGGGCGTAGTCGCCGTGTGGGTTCCACGCGAAGCCGTAGTCGCCGCCCATGCCGAGGCGGCCCCCGGCCCGCAGGATCATCCGGGCGCTCTCGGCCCCCGCCTCCAGCGTCTCCTTGTGGCCGTCGATCACCCGCGGCGGCAGCTTGAATTCGGGGCCGCGCTCCACGCTCGCCCACTCGAAGTACAGCGCCGGCACGCACGGCACGTCCCGCGCCAGCAGCAGGTCGAGTGCCTCCGCGTCCATAAACGTGCCGTGCTCGATCGCGTCGTAGCCGGCCCGCAGGGCGTTCTTGATCCCCGCGTTCGCCCGGCAGTGGCCGGTCACCTTCAGGCCGTGGTTGTGGGCCGTCGCCACCACGGCGTGCATCTCCTCGAAGGTCATGCAGAGCGTGTGGTGGTCGTTCGTGTCCGGGGCCGCGGCGTCGCCGGTCGGATACGTCTTCACCCACTCCACGCCGTCCTTCACCAGCTTCCGCACCGCCGCCCGCGCCTCGTCGGGGCCGTTCACCAGCAGCACCAGCCCCTCCATGCCGATCCGGCGGTAGTCCGGGTTCCAGTCCATCAGCCCGCCGACGCCGCAGATCTCGCGGCCGCTCGCCGCCAGGCGCGGGCCGGGGCACAGGTCGTTCTCGATCGCCTTCTTCAACCACACGTCGATGTTGAACAGGCTGCCGCCGCTGCGGGCCGCGGTGTAGCCGCATTCGAGGGCGAGCTTGGCGTTCGCGGCGGCCAGCAGCGTGACGTACTCGACCGGGTACTTGATGTCGAGGTCTTCGAGCGCCGCGACGTTGAAGTACGTCGGGTGGAAGTGGGCCTCCACGAGGCCCGGCATGATCGTGCCGCCGGCCGCGTCGATGCGGCGGGCCGTCGGCTCGACCGGCGGCGCCCCGCGGGTCGGGCCGGCGTAGGCGATGCGGCCGTCGGTCACGACCACGGTCGCGTCGGGGACGGGCGGCCCGCCGTTGCCGTCGAGGAGCTGGCCGTTCGTGACGACGGTGGTGCCGGGGGCGAGCTTCATGGGAGAGAGTCCGCCGGGTCAGAGCGAGTCGAGGAAGGCGTGGAGCAGCTTCAGTGTCGTCGCGGGGTCTTGCAGGTGTGGCAGGTGGCCGATGCCGGAGAGGTCCACGCGGGTGCAGTCGGACAGGGCCGCGGCGAGCGGGTCGGCGTCAGCGGGCGGCAGCATCCCACCGGCTTTCGGGTCGCCGACGACCAGTAGCACCGGGCAGCGGACTCGGGCGAGTTGAGGGCCGAGGTCGAAGCCGCCGAGCCAGCCGCCTTCGAGCGCGGGGTTGAGGGTCGCCGGGTCGAGGTCGGCGACGCAGCGGGCGACGAAGCGGAGGGCGGCGGCGTCGCGGGTGCTGGAGTACGGGATCGTCTGACCGGCCAGGGAGGGGTGCGGCACGCGGACGTTGCCGAGGCTCCGCGCGAGCTCGGCGACCGACCCGCCTTTCCGAGCAACGTCGCGGATGCCGGCCCACGTTGCGGCGTAGGGGGTGTCGTCGATGTGCGTCAGGAACCCCGCACCCGGCGGATCGAGGAGGACGACGGCCCGCACCTTGTCCGGGTGCGCGGCCGCGACGCCGAGCGCGACCAGTGCCCCGAGCGAATGCCCGACGATCACGGCGGGTTCGTTCTCGTCCTGCACCAGCGCCGCCACGTCGGCGAGGTAGTCGGTCACGAGGTACGACGCCGCCCGGTCCGACCGGCCGTGACCGCGATGATCGAGGGCGCGGACGGTCCAGCGGGCCGCGAGCTCGGCGATGATCGGGCCGAAGTCCTGCCAGCGGCGGATGAGGCCGTGGACGAGCCACAGCGGCGGGCCGTTCCGCGGCCCGGTCGCCACGTTCAGCCGGAGGTCGCCGACGGGGACGAGTTGCTCAACGAACACGCGGAAGCCCTCACGCCAAATCCCACCCGCGGCGGTATTCGCGGCGGAGCATCGGGTCCGCCTCGGGGACGCCGACCGCCTTCATCGCGGCCGCGTCCCAGTCGAGCCGCTTGCCGACCCGGTAGGCCACGTTGCCGAGGTGGTTCGCCTCCGTCAGCCAGCCGGCGTACTCGAAGTTGCACGTCGTCGGGCCGCCCGTCTTGGCCGCGTGAATCCACTCGGCGTAGTGCCCGAGCGAGCGCGGGATCGACGGCACCGGCCGAACGAAGTCCGTGAACCGCTCCTCCGGCAGCAGCACGTGCCGCGTGTAGTCGGACAGCAACATCCCGCGCGAGCCGACGAACAGCACGCCGCTGCCCCACTGCGGGATCGTGCGGGCCGTCCACGCCGGCGGCTTGTTCGCCCCCTGGTACCACGTCATCGTCACCGGCGGCAGGGCGCCTCGTGCCGGGAAGCGGTACGTCGCCTGCATCGACGCCGGTGCGATCTCCGGGTGCGGCGGGAGCGGGCCGCTCGCCTCCACGCTCGTCGGCGCCTTCAGGTCGAGCGCCCAGAACGGCAGGTCGTTCCAGTGGCTGCCGAGGTCGGACATGGTGCCGTTGCCGAACGCCCACCACCGGTACCACTTCGGCCCCGGCACGTACACCGGGCTGAACGGCCGCATCGGCGCCGGCCCGATCCACAGGTCCCAGTCGAGGTCGGCCGGCGGCCGCACGTCCTCCGTCGGCCGGTCGGTGACGTGGACGATGTCGCCGTTCTTCTTCGCGTCCTCGGCCGACTGCAGGCCCCACGCCCGGCCGACCCAGACGTGAACCTCGGTGATCGGCCCGACGGCGCCGGCCTTCACCAGCTCGACGACGCGGCGGTAGTTGTCGGTGGCGTGAATCTGCGTCCCCATCTGCGTCGCCAGCTTCGTCTTCGCCGCCTCGGTGCGGATCAGCCGCGCCTCCCAGACGTTGTGCGTCAGCGGCTTCTCGCAGTAGACGTGCTTGCCGGCCCGCAGCGCCCGCAGCGTGGCGTGGGCGTGGGTGTGCTCGCAGGTGCTCACCACCACGGCGTCGAAGTCGCGCTCCCGCTCGTCGAACAGGCGGCGGAAGTCGGCGTAGTGGGCGGCGCGGGGGAAGCGGGTCGCGGCGGCGCCGACGGCGGCGCGGTTCACGTCGCACAGCGCCACGACGTTCTCGGAGGCGACGCCGGCGAGGTTCGCGGCGCCGCGGCCGCCGCAGCCGATGACGGCGATGTTGAGTCGCTCGTTCGGCTGGCGGGCCGAGAGGATGGCGGGCGCCGCGAGGGCGCCGGCGGCGGACGCCAGGAAGGTGCGGCGACGCATGGCGGGCTCCGGGGAGGGGGTGGAACGGAAAAAAGCCCGAGGACGGCCGTCCCCGGGCTTTCGGCCCGTAACTGCGAGCATCAGCCGCCGTCGGGCGGCGCGGCGTCCCGGATCTTGGTCATGGTCACCACGTTGCCGCGGCCGTGGTACTTCACCTCGTCCATGAACCCGTTGATGAGGAGCAGCCCGCGGCCGCACGGCCGTTCGATGTTAATCTCTTCCGTCGGGTCAGGCACGTCAGCCGGGTTGAAACCTGGCCCTTCGTCCTCGATGCGGATGTCGAACCGCCGGGCGGTGACCGTGTAGCCGATGCGGACCCGCTTGTCGGGGTCGTACTGGTTGCCGTGCTTGACCGCGTTGACCGCCGCCTCTTCAACGGCGAGCCGGATGGCGAACTGCTCGTGCTCGGTCCAGCCGGCGGCGGTGAGGGCGGTGTCGAGACGGTCCTGGAGGAGGCGAACCTCCCCCAGGTCGCTGAAGAACTCGTACTCGACGTCGTACCCGCCGGGAGGCGCCGCACCGGTCATCGGGGCACCCGGGGGGGTCAGAACGACTGGAGGCCGGCCTGCTCGTCCGGCTTGATTTCCAGGATCTTGTCCAGCTTGGTGATGCGGAACACGTCCAGGATGTCCTTGGCGATCTTGCACAGCACCAGCTTGCCGCCGGCCCCTTGGAGCTTCCGGTGCAGCGTGATGAGCTTGCCGAGAGCGGCGCTGGACATGAACTCGACGTTCTGGAAGTTGAGCAGCACCTTCTTCCGGCCGAGCTCGTCCACCAGCCGGAACAGGTCGTCGCCGATCATCTGGATGTTCTGCTCGTCGAGAATCTTCTTGTCGACGAAGTTGACGACCGCGATGTCCCCCATGTCCTCGACTTCGAGCCGACGCCGGCGGCCGCCTGAGTCTGCCATCTCGAACCTCCGCGGGAGGACTCGCCCGGCCGCTTTGCGCCGCGGGCGGTGCAGGACGAATCCGCACAAGGATTGCTCAGGCATCATTCTAGGACCAGCCCACCCTGTCAAGGGGCGGCGGGTCCAATTTCGGCGGGAACGGCGGCGTCGAGCCGCGCGGCGAGGGCCAGCTCGCCCGCCAGCGACTCGACCGCCGGCACCGGCGTGTTCGCGGGGTTCAGGCAGAACAGCGTCGTCCACTGCTCGCCCTCGTAGCCCCACTGGCGGACGTACCACCCGGCGTCGCCCTTCTCCAGCGGGAACAGGGCGCACTGGCTCGGCTTGTACGCCAGCGGGTCGCCGTCGGCCGCGCCGAGCCCGTGCAGGGTGCAGCCCTCGTTGAACAACACGCACCACCCCGCCGCGACGCGGACCATCGGCTGACCGAGCTTCTTGCGGTTGCTCAGGAAGCCTTCGGATTCAACCACAACCCGCGCCTCGGGGCGCAGCAGCGGCAGCACCCGCGGCAGCAGCGCGGTGATGCGAGCGGCCTCGTCGGCGTCCACGCTGGGGCGGCCGTTGCGGCAGCAGACGCCGGCGCAGCCGCGGCCGAACGAGCAGTCGAAGGTGGCGGTGTCGGCGTTGACGACTTCGAGCGCGAGCACGGCTACACTCCGGTGACGATGCCGACCGGCACCCGCACCTCGCCGGCGGCGGGGACCGTGCCGCCGCGGGCCAGGGCCGCGAGCGCCATCTGCGTGACCACCCACTCGTGGGTGCGGTCGGTGGCCCCGAGGCCGTTCACCAGCGCCAGGCTGTTGAGGTACGGGTTCGGGTTCATCTCCAACACCGCGAACTTCCCCTCCGGCGTCATGCGCACGTCGAGCCGGGCGTAGTCGCGGCACTCGAACAGGCGGAACGCCCGGACCGCGAGCCGCTCCAGTTTCTCGTGCAGCGGGTCGTCGATGTATACCGGAGCCTTCAGGGGCGCGTTCTTGTACTCGTCGCTGTCCATGTCCCACTTGGCGGTGAACGTGTACACCGGCCAGTGCCCCGCCCGCGTGTCGTGGAACTCGATCTCCGCGAGCGGCAGCACCTCGGGCTGGCGGGCGCCGGCCACCTGGATGACGTTCACGTGCAGCTCGCGCCCGAACACGAACGCCTCGACGAGGCAGTCGCCGCCGTACGCCTTGCGGACGTGTGCCACCCGCGCCGCGAGCTCGGCCTGCGAGTTTACAACGCTCCCCTGGTCGATGCCGACGCTGGCGTCCTGCGCGGCCGGCTTCACGATGGCCGGCCAGCCGCGCCGCCAGCGGGGGATGGGATCACCCTCGGGGACGACGAGGTACGGCGCGGTCGGCAGCCCCGCGGCGGCGAGGAGGTGCTTGCTCCGCACCTTGTCACGACCGACCGACAGGCAGGGCGACGGGCAGCCGGTGAACGGCAGGTTCAGCCATTCCAGCAGCGCCGCGACGGACACCTCCGTACCCGGCTGGGTGGGGATGCCCTCGAACAGGTTGAAGACGGCGTCCGGGCGGTGGTCGCGGACCTCGTCGAGGAGCGGTTGCGGGTCGTGGTTGATGCCGAGCTTGTGGGTGTCGAACCCGGCGGCCTTGAGCACCTTGAACGTGTCGGCGACGGTGTCGAGGATGTCGTGTTCGGCCCCGGCGTCCGGGTGGGACGCGGGCAACACGGGCTCGTTGTAGAGCACGAGGATGCGGGGGGACATCGGACGACGGCGGCTCCGGCGGGCCAGCTTCAACATCCTGACTTTATCACGCCGCCCCGGCCACGCAGGAAGAGGAGTCCGCGAAACCCGCACGGCCGGCCGGCGCGGCGCGGCCGCACAGCCGTTACGAGCGGTCCGGCGGGGTGACCGGGAACTCG
>DASPHQ010000707.1:0-2893 GCA_035629595.1 Urbifossiella sp.
CAAGCGGTTCGCCGCCATGACCACCTACTACATGCCGAAGTCGTTGACCTCGCTGCAGGTGTGGGACGTGGCCACCGGCCGGCGGCTGTCCGAGGCGCCGGTGGAGGTCGGCAAGACCGGCACGGCGATGGCCTTCTGGGGTCCGGACCTCGTGATCGTGTCGGAGGGCGGGTACGGCGCGGTCGACGTGATGGCAGCCGCGACCGGCCAGGTCGTCGCCAAGGTGCGGGCGGTGACCGGGGGCACGGCGCAGATGATCGCCCCGGACACGGCCGGCGGCGCCCTGTGGTACACCTTCGACAACAGCATCTTTCGGAAGGAATCGACGACGCTGGGGTCGGTGCCGCCGCCGGGGGCGGCGCTCCCCGGGCGGACGCTCGACCTGACGCGCGACGGGCCGCGCTGGAAGTGAATCAAACAAAGCCCACCCGCCGCGGCGGGTGGGCTTGCTAGGGCTTCACCTCCCCGCACGGCCGCACGCCCGCCCCCTTCCGAACCGTCAGCGCGTCGCCCAGTTCCGCCCGCGCCCGCTCGGCGTGGGCCAGTAGCTCCCGCACCACGTCGGCGTTCGCCGCAGCCACGTCGCGGGTTTCGCCCACGTCCGCGAGCAGGTCGTACAGCGCCAGCCCGGTCCGCTCGACGCGGTAGCCGTGCCGGCTGGCGATGCCGCGGAGGCCGGACACGTTCATGGCCTCCGGCTTCGCCTTCCCCCAGTTCGCCGGCCGCCCGTCGTCGCCAGGCGGGCCGTTCACCGTCAGGTATTCGTGCGGCAGGTGAAGCTTCCACCGACCAGCCCGCACAGCGTGCAGCTCGTCGCCGGCGTAGAAGAAGTAAGCGGTGTGCAGCGACCGGGCGCCGCGCTCGCCGAACATAATTGGCCCCACGTCTTTGCCGTCGATCGGCAGCGCCGGCGACTTCGCGCCAACAAGGCGAACCAGCGTCGGTAGCAGGTCGATGGTCATCACCGGCTCGTCGCACACCCGCCCCGCCGGGACGCGGCCCGGCCAGTACGCGATGCCCGGTACCCGGACGCCGCCCTCCCACGTCGTGAGCTTGCCCTCGCGCAGCGGACCGGCACTGCCGGCGTGGCGGCCGTAAGACAGGAACGGGCCGTTGTCGGAGATGAACACCATGAGTGTGTTCGCTTCCAACCCGTATCGCCGGACCGCGGCCAACATCTCACCGACGCTCGCGTCCAGCTCCTCGACCACGTCGCCATAGGGGCCGCCGGTCGAACGGTGACGCCACTCCGGCGACGCGAAGATGGGAACATGCGGCATCACGTGCGGCAGGTACAGGAAGAACGGCCGGTGGGCGTTCGCCCCGATGAACTCGACCGCCAGGTCGGTGAACCGGCGCGTGAACCGGCCCTGGTCAGGGTTCGTTTCGATCACCCGGTCGCGGCGGTAGAACGGCAGCGGCGGCAGGCCGGGCATCGTCGGGTGGAGCGGACCGTTGTCGTTCGAGTACGGCAGGCCGGCGAAGTCGTCGAAGCCGCGGCGCGTGGGGAGGAACGGCGGTCGGTCGCCGAGGTGCCACTTGCCGTAGATCGCCGTCGCATACCCCGCCTCCCGAAGGAGTTCGGGCAACAACCGCTCCGTCGGGTGAAGGCCGACCGCGCTCTGGTGGTTCAGCGCCCCGAACAGCGACACGCGGTTGGCGTAACAGCCGGTCAGCAGCGACGCCCGCGACGCCGTACACACCGGCTGCGACACGTAGA
Organism: Urbifossiella sp.; assembly: GCA_035629595.1. Taxonomy (GTDB): domain Bacteria; phylum Planctomycetota; class Planctomycetia; order Gemmatales; family Gemmataceae; genus Urbifossiella. Next base: position 1,721 of record DASPHQ010000707.1, read on the forward strand.
AGTCGGTGAAGCGCGTCCCCTTCGCCGCGAGCTGATCCAGCTGCGGGGTGCGGATCTTTTTGGCGCCGTAGCAGCCGAGGTCGCCGTAACCGAGGTCGTCGGCCACGATCAGGATGACGTTCGGCGGCCGCGTCTCGCCCGCAACCTCCGGCACCGTCAGGATTAGCGCTGCGGCCAACGCATAGCTCTCGTGTCCCATTCGCACGGTCGATTCCCCCGAGATGAGGCCGAGTGTCGCGCGCCGGAGTTGGTGTGTCAACCGATGGGGGGCGGTGTTGCGAAATCGGACGCGGTGCCCAATCTTCGCACGCCGCCGGCTCGTCTCTTGGTAGACCGCAACGCAACGGCCCGGGTACGCCCCGTGCCGGACCCGCACGACCCACCGGATGGTGTCGCACGCCCGACCGGCCCGGACGACCCGGCCGGCAGTGCCGACCCGACGAACCGCGACAACCGCACCCGCCGCCACACCCGGCGCGGGGGCGGGTGTTTTGGTCAGTCTAGGCGGGCGTTCGGTTGTACACCGCCGGCCCGGCGGTTATCCTTGCGCGGCAACCCCGCGCGCCCTGGTCCGCACACACGCCGTACCTCCTCGTTGACCCGGGGGAGTTTAAAGATGTCGAAGAACGCCCGGTCCCGCCTGTGGTCCCGCTGGCTGTCCCGCAAGCCGGCCGCCGAGCTCCCGTTACGGAGGCTCGGTATGGAGACCCTGGAGGACCGGCTCGCCCCGGCCACGTTCACGTGGGACGGCGGCGGGGCCAACGACCTCTGGAGCACCCCCGCCAACTGGCAGAACGACGCCGGCCCGGCGCAGCTGACGTACCGTGCCCCCACGGCGCTCGTGGTCAACACCACCGTCCCGGGCCAGCCGGGCCAGAACGAGGTCCAGACGTTCCTCGTCCCCGGCGAGGACGGCACCTTCACCCTCGCCACCAACGTCACGGGCACGATCAACGGCGTGCCGATCGCCCCGAACGTCGGCAACCGGATTCCCTCCAACGTCGACCTCACGACGCTTCAAACGCTGTTCAACACCGCGTACGGCAACGGCAACACCATCCTCTCGGTCGTCACGCAGCCGGGTCCGAGCGGCGACCGCCTGTTCACGGTCCAGTTCCGCGGCACGCTGGCGAACACGGACATCCCCCAGCTGTCGGGCGTGTACACCCCGAC
>DASPHQ010000708.1:0-2321 GCA_035629595.1 Urbifossiella sp.
GCTCACCCTGACGCTGCTGTCCGCGCTCTCGGCGCTGACGCTGAACGCCATCATCCCGTCGCTGCCGGCCATGTCGCGCGACCTGGCCGCGCGCGAGTCGGTGGTCGCGCTTGCGATCTCGGGCTACATGCTGGTGTCGGCACTGTTCCAGGTCGCGCTCGGGCCCGTGTCCGACCGCATCGGCCGCCGCCCGGTGCTGCTCATCAGCCTCCTCGGCTCGGTCGTCTTCTACGCCCTGTACGGGCTCGCCGTCACGCTCCCGGTGGAGTCGGCGGCGCTCGCCGTGGGGCTGATGCTCGCGGCGCGAATCGGGGCGGGGATCGCGGGTGCGAGTGTCGGCACGGCTGCGGCGGTGATCGCCGACTGCACCCCGCCGGAGCGGCGGGCGAAGGGGATGGCGCTCATCGGCATCGCGTTCGGCATCGGGTTCACGTTCGGCCCGCTCATCGCCTACTTCGGCCTCGCGGCGTTCGACCAGCAGCCGTGGGGCGTCGGGGCGCTCGCGTCCGGGCTGTCGCTGGTCGCGCTGGTGCTCGCGGCCGTGGTGTTCCAGGAGACGCGCGACCCGGCCAACAAGGCGGGGAAGGAGTTCTTCAGCCTGGCGCGCACGGCCGAGGTGCTGCGGATGCCGACGGTCGGGCCGCTGGTGCTGATCTACTTCCTGGCGATCTGCGCGTTCGCCAACCTTGAGGCGACGCTGGCGCTGCTCACCGACGCGGCGTTCGGGATGAACGTCGAGGACAACTTCCTGGTGTTCGCGTTCGTCGGGGCGGTGCTGACGGTCGCCGGCGGGCTGTACCGGCCGCTGGCGAAGCGCGGCGCCGAGCACCGACTGCTGGCGACGGGCCTGGTGCTGATGATTGTCGGGATGGCCGGGATGGCGGGCGTGGCGTGGACGGCCGACGCGGGGACGGGGTCGAAGCCGATGTTCTACCTGGCGGTGTCGGTGTCGGTGGTCGGGTTCGCGTTCGTGAACCCGTCGGTGTCGGCGCTGGTGTCGAAGCGCGCCGACCCGTCCCGGCAGGGCGAGGTGTTGGGCGTGAACCAGGCGTTCGCGTCGCTCGGCCGCATCATCGGGCCGTTCATGGGGTCGGTCGCGTTCAAGATGGACCCGCGGCACGCGACGCCGTATCTGGCCGCGGTGGCGCTGCTGCTGCTGGTCGCGGCGCTGCTCCCGCGGGTGCGGGGCGAACGGCCGGCGTGATCGGAAGGACTCGCATGACGCCGGAGCGGATCGCCCTCATCAAGCCGAGCGCGCTGGGGGACGTGGTCCACGCCCTGCCGGTGCTGTCGGCCCTGCGGCGGACGTTTCCGGCGGCGCGCATCACCTGGGTCGTCAACGCCGCCTACGAACCACTCCTCGCCGGCCACCCCGACCTCACCGACACCCTCCCGTTCGACCGCGGCGCCGCCCGCAAGGGCTGGCGCGCCGCCGCCGCGTACTCGACCCGGTTCGTCGCCGAGTTGCGCCGCCGCCGCTTCGACCTCGTCCTCGACCTGCAAGGGCTGTTGCGCTCCGGCCTGATGACGCTCGCCACCGGCGCCCGCCGCCGCGTCGGGTTCGCCAACGCCCGGGAAGGCGCCCGCTACGCCTACACGCAGCGGGTGAAGGTGCCGGACGCGGACCGCATCCACGCCGTCGATCGGTACTGGCGCGTCGCGGAAGCGGTCGGCGCCGGCGACGGCCCGAAGCGCTTTCATGTTCCCCTGCGGCCGGATGCGGTGAGCTGGGCGAACGACACGCTCGCCGCCTTCCCCCGCCCGCGGATCGCCGTCGGCGTCGGCGCCCGGTGGGTGACGAAGCGCTGGCCGCCTGAACACTTCGCGGAACTGCTGCGGCGGGCGCAGGCCCGCGCCGGCGGCTCGGCCGTGTTCGTCGGCGGCGGCGATGACACCCCGATGTCACAGGAAGCGGCCCGCGGCCTGGCCGGCCCGGCGCTCGACCTCACGGGCAAGACCTCGCTGCCGCACCTGGCCGCGGTCCTGGCGGCGTGCGACGTGATGCTCTCGAACGACACCGGCCCGTTGCACCTCGCCGCGGCGCTGGGTCGGCCGTGCGTCGCCCCGTATACCTGTACCCGGGCCGCGAAGCACGGCCCCTACGGCTCGCCGGGCGGCGGCGTCGAGACGACGGTGCCGTGCGCCGGCAGCTACCTGAAGGCGTGCCCGAACGGCACGATCTGCTTCGCCGACCTGACCCCCGACCGGCTGTGGCCGCCACTCGCCGAGGCGCTCGACGCATGGGCCCGAACCTCCCGTTCCGCCTGACCCTGGCCAGCGGCTCCCACGGCCGCCGCTGGCTGATGACGCAGGCCGGCTAC
>DASPHQ010000709.1:0-4334 GCA_035629595.1 Urbifossiella sp.
CGTGTGCGGAGGTCGCGAGATTGCGGCCCCCTCCCGCCCCGCGCCCGAATCGGGTCCGCCGCCTGCTTGTGTGTCGGTCCGTCCGCACCCTTCAGCCGCCCCCCGGTTGAAGTGGCGCACCGCGTCACCCCGTCAGCGGAGAGCCACCATGCGTCGCCTCGGTACGTTCGCCCTCGGGTTCCTCGTCACCGCCGCCACGGCCCCGGCCGTGACCGCCGACACCATCCCGCTCTACGCCGGCGTCGGCGTGGAGGTCGCCACGGTGTGGGGCAGCACGGCCCCCGCCGCGCCGCCGCTCCTCTCGGCGGCCGTCGTCCTCGGCGGCTCGACCGCGCCGAACCCGGTCGTCACCGCGGGCGCCGCGGCGGGCGTCACGCTCGGCCTCGGGGGTTCGCCGACCGGAACCGGGGTGCTGGTCGATCTGGACGCGCTGGTGGCGGTCCGGCCGCTGGCGGTCGGCGTCGAGATCGGTGCCGCGGGGTCCATTCTCCCGCTGAACCTGGCGCTCGGGGCCGACCTGGGGCTCGGCATCTCCCTCCCCAATCTGCTGGGCTGCGACCCGCTGGCGTGCCCCCCCTCGGCGTGCCCCCCGCCGGTGTGCCCTCCCCCGGTCTGCGTCCCGTGCGACCCCGGCTGCCCGCCGTCGGCCGTTCCCGCCCCGCCGGGCGTCGTGCTCGCCCTGGCCGCCCTGCCGGTGTTCCTCGGCCGCCTGGCCTCCCGCCGCCGGCGGTCGGCGTAGGAGCGACGCGGCCGGGAGCGGTGACGGGCGGCGGCGACCGTAGGACGTGCGCGGTCGTCAGGACGCGGCCCAGTTCTCGACGGCGAGGCCGGGGACGGCGGACAGGTCGGAGTCGGTGGTGACGACGGTGCAGCTGCCGAGGGTGAGGGCGATGGCGGCGATCTGGATGTCGGGGATTTGCATCGGACGGCCGGCGCGGCGCAACTCGGCTCGGAGCCGGCCGAACTCGGCGGCGGCTTCGGGCGTGAACGGCCAGTACGCCAGTCCTTTCAGGAATGGCCGGGCTCGACGGAGGTTCTCCTCCCGCGAGGCGCTCAGTTCCAGGCCGTACAGGAACTCCCCGACCGCCGGTCCGCAGGAGCCGAGTTTGGGCCCGGCCGCCCGGGCGGCCTTGGCCCGTAGGTCCACACCCTTCCGGCGGTTGAGCAGGTCGCCGAGGGCGTTCGTGTCGAGCAAATACTTCGTCATCCGAGGTCCGTCGCCAGGCGGTCGGCGCGGGCGTTGCCGGCCGCGTGGTCGTAGACCCTCTGTTCCTCCCGTGCGGTGCGGATGCGGGCCTCGTCGTCCGGCGTCAGAATGAGCGGCTCCAGACCGTCGAGCCAGGCGCACCAGGCCTCGATCGCCTCCGGGGTGGTCGGCCAGTCCTCCTCCCGCATCCCGACGAAGGACTCGTCCGCCGTCACGACGCACACCGGGGTGCCGTCCGGCCACTCGGCCGGCGCCGGCAGGTCGATGCGCCCGTTCGCCACCGTCCCATAAATCGTCGCCATGCGTCACCTCCCGCCCCGCATTCTACCACGTCAGTTCAGCGTCATCAGCGGCCGGCCGGTGCTCCAGCGGCGCTCGGCCGGCGCCGCCCGCACCACCTCGTGGTACAGTGTGTCGCGCTCCACCGGCACCCGCCCCGCCTCCGCGATCAGCCGCCGCAGGTCGGCCACGGTCAGCTCCTGCGGCGAGTCGCTCCCCGCCGCGTGGTAGATCGTCTCGTGAACCACCGTGCCGTCGATGTCGTCGGCCCCAAAGCTCTGCGCCACCTGCGCGATCTTGATGCCGAGCATCTGCCAGTACGCCTTCACGTGCGGGAAGTTGTCCAGCATCAGCCGCGAGATCGCCATCGTCTTCAGGTCCGTCAGCCCGCTCGGCTTCGGGATGTCCTTGCCGAGCGGGTTGTTCGACGGGTGGAACGCCAGCGGGATGAACGTCTGGAAGCCGCCCGTCTCGTCCTGGAGGCCGCGCAGCCGCAGCAGGTGGTCGATGCGGTGCTCGGGCTTCTCGACGTGGCCGTACAGCATCGTCGCGTTCGACTTCCCGCCGAGCTCGTGCCACTCGCGGTGGACGCGGAGCCACTGGTCGGCGTCGGCCTTGTAGTCGCAGATGACGCCGCGCACGTCCGGGTGGAAGATCTCCGCCCCGCCGCCGGGGAGGCTGCCGAGGCCGACCGCCTTCATCTCGGCGAGCAGCTCCTTCGTGGGGCGCTTCGTCAGCCGCTCGAACCAGTCCCATTCGACGGCCGTCCACGCCTTCAGGTGGAGGGCGGGGAACTCGCGGTGGATCACCTTGATGATGCCGAGGTACCACTCGTACGGCAGCTGGTGGTGGAGCCCCCCGACGATGTGGAGCTCGGTGGCGCCCCCCTCGGTGGCCTCCCGGGCGCGGGCGAGGATTTGTTCGCCGTTCATCACGTACGCGGTCGGCCCCTTCAGGTCGGAGCGGAACGAGCAGAAGGTGCAGCGGTAGACGCAGACGTTGGTCGGGTTGAGGTGCTGGTTGACGTTGTAGTACGTGACGTTGCCGTTCTTCGCCTCGCGGACGTGGTTCGCCAGCTCGCCGAGGGTGAACAGGTCGTTCGACGCCTCCAGGGCGAGGCCGTCGTCGAACGTGAGGCGGGTGCCGGCGAGAACCTTGTCGCGGACGGCGGCGAGGGCGGGGTCGGTGGGGGTCATGGCGGTCCCGGGGTGCGGTGCGGGGTGTTTTAGCCCCGCCCCGGGGTAACCGCAATTCCGCGGGGTGGGGCAACCCCCACGCCCCCGAAGCCCGGGGACGGCCGTCCCCGGGCTTTCGCCCGCTCTCCAGCTTCCCCCGGTTACGGGCGCCGGCCCTTTTCCCTCACGCCGCCGGCCGCGGGGGTCGATAACAGACGTGGTGCGTGGCCAGGAGGGCCGGCGGATGCCTCGTTGGGCGTGGGTGGCCGGGCCGGTGCTGGCGGCGGTCGGGGCTTCGGCCCCGGCGGTCGCACAACCGCTTCCACCCCCCGACTTCTCCGCCCGCCGCACCGCCGACCCCGGCCCGTCCCTCCTCGGGGCGCCCGTCGCCGTCGCCGGCTACCCCGTCCGCACCGCACCCGAACCCACCCCGCCGACCCCGCTCGCGCCCGTCGAGGCGCCTCCGCCGCCGCCCGCACGGGTGGCCCTCGGGGCGCCGTCGGTGGCGGGGCAGGAGCCGGTCGGGATGGTCGTGCCGGCGGGGGCCGCGGAAACGGTTCGCGCCTCCCGCCCCGACGCGCCGCCGCCGGCCGACCCGGTCAACGACTTCTTGACGCGCCGCGCCGGCACACCGGAGAAGAAGTCCGACCGCGAGCGCGAGCGAGACCCCGACCCGGGCCGCCGCCGCACGGCCAGGGCGTTCGGCGACCGCATCCACGACATCATCGGCGACCGCGGCGACTGGTTCTGCGGCGACCACGCCTTCGACGGGTTCATCTCGCCGGTCACGAACCCGTTCCTGTTCGAGGACCCGCGGTCGGTGACCGAGGCGCGGCTGATCTACATGTACCAGCGCATCCCGGGCGCCCAGCCGGACACCGGCGGCGGCAGCGTCAGCTACTTCGGGCTGCAGGGCCGGGTGGCGATCACCAACCGGCTGTCGTTCACCATCAGCAAGCTCGGCGGCACGTGGTTCAGCCCGTCGAACGAGATCGTCGTGCCCGACAGCGTCGGGTTCGCCGAGCTGTGGCTCGGGCCGAAGTTCACGTTCATCCGCAACGAGGAGACGTGCAGCCTCCTCGCCGGCGGGTTGCAGTTCCAGATCCCGGTCGGCAGCGGCACCGTGTACCAGAACACCGGCGCGCTGTCGCTGGTGCCGTACGTCACCTACGGGCAGAAGTTCTTCAAGGACGCCGGGCTCGGCAGCGTCAACACGATGGTGAACGCGGCCTACGCCTTCAGCACCACCGACGCCCGCAGCGACTACCTGTCGCTGAGCGGCCACGTGAGCTGGGACGTGATGAACTGGAACTACTTCTACCCGCTGTTCGAACTGAACTACACCCTCGTCACCACGAACGGGACGGCGCGGCCGTTCATCGGCAGCGAGGGGCGCGACATGTTCAACCTCGGCGCGTCGGCGAAGGGGCACGGCCTGCTGACCGGGGCGTTCGGGGCGCGGTACAAGTTCGGTGGCAAGGACACGTTCCAGCTCGGTGCGGCCTACGAGTTCCCGATCGCCGGCCCGCGCGACTTCTTCAACTCGCGCCTCATCCTCGACTTCATCGTGCGGTACTGACGCGGCCGGGTCCGCCCCGGGGCGTTGCCCCGGGTGGGCGTGGGCGATTCCTCCCGGTCCACCCCTGACCGGGCGGCCGGGTCCGTACACTGGC
>DASPHQ010000710.1:0-10938 GCA_035629595.1 Urbifossiella sp.
CCGGGGTTCCACCCCGGGCTACACGCCGACGCCCTCCGGGCTCAAAACCCGGATTCACACACGATCCCGGCATTCTCTCGTCGCCTTCCGCACCCCGCGTCGGGCCTCGCGGACTCGGCCCGACCTACGAAAGACACGATGCCCCACCCCCCGTTCGCCGCCGAGGCCGCCGCCTGCCGCGCGGCGCAGCGCGCCTGGGCCGCCGTCCCCGTCCGCGAGCGCCTGCGCCCCGTCGCGGCGCTGCGGAAGCTCGTCGTCGCCCGCGCCGACGCGCTCGCCGCCGCCGCGAATGACGACGTCGGCCGTACCCGCGTCGAGGTGATCGGCACCGAGCTGCTGCCGGCCGGCGGGGCGCTGAAGTTCCTCGAGCGCTCGGCGGTGCGCACGCTGGCCCCGCGGCGCGTCGGCCGCCGACCCGTGTGGCTGCTCGGCTGCCGCGACGCGGTTCACCGCCGGCCGTGGGGCGTCGTCGGCGTCATCGGCACCTGGAACTACCCGATCTACCTCAACGTCGGCCCGATCGCGCAGGCGCTCGTCGCCGGCAACGGCGTGCTGTGGAAGCCGTCCGAACAGGCGCCGCGCACCGCCGGGGTGGTCGCGCAACTGTTCGCCGACGCCGGCTTCCCCGCGGGGCTCCTCACGACGGTCCAGGCGACGCGCGAGGCCGGACCGCAGTTGGCCGAGGCGGACGTCGATTACGTGCTGTTCACCGGCTCCGACGGCGTGGGTCGGAAGCTGGCGGCGCGGCTCGGCGAGCGGCTGATCCCGAGCACGCTGGAGCTGTCCGGCGTGGACGCGATGTTCGTGCTGGCCGACGCCGACGTGCGGCTGGCGGCGCGGGCGGCGTGGTTCGGGCTGACGATCAACCGCGGCCAGACGTGCCTGGCCGTGCGGCGGGTGTTCGTCCACCGGTCGCGGCTCGCCGAGTTCCTGGCGGAACTCGACCCGCTGCTGAAGGCCGCCGCCCCCGTGCCGCTGGTGACGCCGGGGCAGGCGGCGCTGCACGACCGGCTGATCGCCGACGGCGTGCGGGGCGGGGCCGCCGTTCTCGGCACCGGGGGCGGCGTCTTCCCGACGCTGCTGCTGAACGCCGCGCCGGACGCCGCCGTGTGCCGCGAGGCGGCGTTCTCGCCCGTCGGCGCCGTCCTCCCGTTCGACGACGTTGACACCGCGTTGTCACAGGCCGCGGCGTCGCCGTTCGGGCTCGGCGCGAGCGTGTTCACCGCCGACACCCGCGCCGCGGAGGAACTGGCCGCGCGCATCCCGTCCGGCAGCGTGGCCGTGAACGACGTGATCGCCCCGACGGCGCACCCGGAGACGCCGTTCGGCGGCCGCGGGGCGAGCGGGTGGGGCGTGACGCAGGGGCCGGACGGGCTGCTGGCGCTGACCGTGCCGCAGGTGGTGACCGTCCGCCGCGGCCGGTTCCGCCCGCACGTGGACGACGCGGTGGCGCCCGACCCGGCCGCGACCGCGGACGTGTTGCAGGGGCTGCTGCGGGCGAGCTACGGCGGGTGGGGCGAGTGGTGGGGCGGGCTGCGGCAGCTGGTCCGCGGCGTGCGGCGGAAGCGGAAGTAAAAGGCGCAAAGCCCGGGGACGGCCGTCCCCGGGCTTTCTGGCGCGTCAGAACAGCCTCGCCTCGGGCGGCTTCGTCAGGAGCGTCATCAGCTTCCGCTGCGGCGCGCTCACCGGGAAGGCCGCCAGCTCCGCCGGCGTCACCCACTTCGCCTCCGCGTACGCGCCCGGCGTGAACCGGCCCGCCGTCCGCGTCGCGCCCAGCACCGACAGCGTGATCGCGTACCGCGTCACCCCGTGCTTGATGACCGTGACGTCGGCGCCGGCCGTCACCGTCAGCCCGGTCAGCTCGCGGACGATGCGCACCGCCGCAACCTCGTCGGTCTCACCCTCCTCGATCTCGGCGTGCGGCACTTCCCACATGTTCTGCCAGCGGGCGGCGTCGGCCGGGCGGCGGCACAGCAGCAGCTTCGAGCCGCGCCACACCACCACGCCCACCTCGCGCACGAACACCGTCTCCTTCGCCTTCTTGGGCGGCGGGATGCGCTCCTGCAACCCGTCGCGGTTGGCGACGCACACCGCGGCCAGCGGGCACCGGTCGCAGCGCGGCTTCGTCGGCGAGCACACCAGCGCGCCGATCTCCATCAGCGCCTGGTTGAAGTCGCCGACGCGCTCGTCCGGCAGCACCTCCTCCGCGGCCTTCCACACCCACGCCTTGCCGGCGCCCTCGCGCGGGTCGCCGCGGTAGCCGAACACGCGCGCCAGCACCCGCAGGCTGTTCGCCTCCACGATCGGCAACTTCCGCCCGAACGCCTGGGACAGAACCGCCCCCAGGATGTACCGCCCCACGCCCGGCAACTCCGCCCACACCGCCGGGTCGTCGGGCAGCCCCTCGGGGTGGCCGGCCAGCACCTTCGCGGCGGCGTGGAGGTGGCGGGCGCGGCGGTAGTAGCCGAGGCCTTCCCAGAGCTTCAGCACCTGTTGTTCGTCCGCGGCGGCGAGCGCCTGCACCGTGGGGAACGCGGCGAGGAAGCGCTCGAAGTACGGCACCACGGCGGCAACGGTCGTTTGTTGCAGCATCACCTCGCTGACCCAGACGCGGTACGGGTCGCGGCTGGCGCGCCACGGCAGCGGGCGGTGGTGGGCGTCGAACCACGGCAGGAGGAGCGGCGCGAGCGGGGCCATGACGGAATGATAGCGCCGCGCCGCTACAACATCCCCATCCCCGGAGTCCCCGCCCATGCGCCGCGCCTGGCTCCTCCTCGTTCTCGCCGTGCCCGCCGCGGCCGCACCGCTGCCGCCGCCCGCCCCGCTCCCCGGTCCGCTCGTCATCGTCGGCGGCGGGCGGATGCCGGACGAGGTGCGCAAGGCCTTCTTCGACCTCGCCGGCGGCAACACGGCGCGGATCGTCGTCGTCCCCACCGCCAGCGAGGCCGCCGACGACGCCGCGAAGGCCGACGGCTTCCTGAGCGAGTGGAAGAAGCTGAACCCGATGTCGGTCGTGCTGCTCCACACCCGCGACCGCAAGACCGCCGACGAGCACCTGTTCGGCGGGCCGCTCGCCGACGCCACCGGCCTGTGGTTCTCCGGCGGCGACCAGTCCAAGATCGCCGCGGTGTACCGCGGCACCGAAACCGCGAAGGCGTTCCGCGCCATGCACGCCCGCGGCGGCGTCGTCGGCGGCACCTCGGCCGGGGCCGCGATCCTGTCCGACCCGATGATTACCGGCGGGAAGGACAAGGCCGATGTCGGCCCCGGCCTCGGCTTCTTCCCCGGGTTCGTCGTCGATCAGCACTTCACCCAGCGGAAGCGCCTGACCCGGCTGCAAGGTATGATCGCCGACAACCCCGCGCTCGTCGGCCTCGGCATCGACGAGAGTACCGCCGTGGTGGCGCGCGGGCGGACGTTCCGCGTCATCGGCGAGGGGACGGTGTCGGTCGTGATGGCGAAGGGGGCGGGGCACCCGGCGGCGGTGCAGGTGGAGAAGGCGGGGAGCATTTTCGACGCGGCGCAGCTGCGGCGCGCCGCGGCGAACCGGGCCGCCGCCGAGCCGTTCCCGCCGGCGAAGCCGCGCGACCCGGTGGTGGCGAAGGGGGCACTGGTGATCGTCGGCGGCGGCGGGGCCGGCCCCGAAATCTGGAAGCGCTTCATCGAACTGGCCGGCGGCCCGGACGCGCCGATCGTCGTGATTCCGACGGCACTGGAAGACCCGCTCCCGGCCGAGATCGGCGAGACGAAGGCGCTGAAGCGGTACGGCGCGACGGCGGTGACGCAGCTGCACACCCGCGACCGCAAGGTGGCCGACGACCCGAAGTTCAGCGAGGCGCTGGTGAAGGCGAAGGGGGTGTGGTTCAGCGGCGGCCGGCAGTGGAAGTTCGTGGACGCCTACGAGGGCACGCTGACGGAGAAGCGGTTCCACGACGTGCTGGCGCGCGGCGGCGCGATCGCCGGCAGCTCGGCGGGGGCGAGCATCCAGAGCGAGTACATGCCGCGCGGCCACCCGCTCGGGAACACGGTGATGGCGGCCGAGGGGTACGAGCGCGGGTTCGGCTTCCTGCCGGGGTGCGCGGTCGATCAGCACTTCTTCAAGCGGAACCGCACCGCCGACATGACCGGCCTGATGCGCGAGTACCCGCAGTACCTCGGCGTCGGCATCGACGAGGGGACGGCGCTGGTGGTGCGCGGCAGCCGGGCCGACGTGATCGGGGCGTCGAAGGCGGCGTTCTACGACACGCGCCGCAAGGGCGGCGAGCGCGACTACGAAGAGATCCGCGCGGGCGAGAGCTACGACCTGGTGAAGCGCGCGAAGGTGGAGTGAGCGGGCCGGTGGCTCGGGGCTTCCGGCTCGGGGCTTCGACTGGTAGCCGCGGGCTTCAGCTTGCGCTACGTCCGCGGTGTCACAGGGGCGTCGCACCCTGGTACTCCGCCGCAGGTGGGCGCGGGCTGAAGCCCGCGGCTACCAGCCCCGAGCCGAGGCCCGTTCACGCTCGCGTCACCCGCACGTCCGCCCCCGGCCGCGTGCGGATGTCCGGCAGCAGCGCCGTCCCCAGCCCCGGCGCCGTCGGCGCCAGGATGTGCCCCGCCTCCACGGTCGGCAGCTCGGTCACCAGGTCGGGGTACGTCACGCGCAGGTACGCCCGCACGCTCTCCTGGTACACCGCGTTCGTGGCGTTGATCGCCAGGTGAATCCCCGCGTACAGCGTCAGCGGGCCGGTGCAGTCGTGCATCGCCACCGGCCGCTTGTACGCCTCCGCCAGCGTACACACCTTCTTGCACTCCGTGATGCCGCCCGCCCACGTCGGGTCGATCATCACGATGTCCGCCGCCTGCTTCTCCAACAGCGGCCGGTACTCGTACCGCGTCGCCAAATACTCGCTCGCCAGGATCGGGCACGACGTGCCGCGGCGCAGGTCGGCGAGCGCGTCGAGGTCGTCGGCGCGGATCAGGTCTTCGAGCCACGCGGGTTCGAATTCTTCCAGCGCCCGCGCGATCTGCTTCGCCGCCGGCAGCGACCACAGGCCGTGCCCCTCCACCATGATGTCCATGCGGTCGCCGACGGCCTTGCGAATCTGGCGGAACGGTTCGAGGGCGCGGTTCAGGTCGGCGGCGTCGATGCGGTGGCCGCCGAGGGTGCGGATGGCGGGGTCGAACATGCCGCGGAAGCTGCGCCAGTCGTCCCACCCGCCGGGCCGGTGGGCGCAGTAGTCGAACGGCCACAGCTTCATGCCGGTGAGGCCGTCTTCGAGCAGGTCCAGCGCCAGCTCGCCCGGGCGCTCCATGAATGCGGCCAGGTCTTCGTAGCGGCCGGCGGCCCCGGCGTCGGTGCCGTACCCCGTGCCGCCGCGGACCGACCGGCCGTAGTGGGGGCCGCCGCAGGTGTTGTAGGTGCGGATGCGGTCGCGCGCGGCGCCGCCGAGGAGCTGCCACACCGGCATCCCCGCGGCCTGCCCCAGGATGTCCCACAGGCACACGTCGATGGCGGAAAGGCCGCGCAGCTCGGCCCCCTTGCCGACGGTGTGGGCGATGACCTCGTAGAGGCGGCGCCAGTGCAGCTCGATGGCGCGCGGGTCGTGGCCGAGCAGCATCGGCGCGGCGAACCCGTGGACGTACCCGGCCACGGCCTCCGGGGCGTAGCACGTGTCGGCATAGCCGGTGAGGCCGGCGTCGGTGTGGACGGCGACGAACAGCAGCGACGGGAAGTCGGGCAGCTGAACGGTTTCGAGGGCGGTGATGCGCATGGGGAGTGTCGTCGGTTTTGGGTACACTAACGCGGACTACGGGAAGGTGTAGCGACCGCGAAAGCCCGGGGACGGCCGTCCCCGGGCTTTCCGCCCGACCTCCCCCGACCGGCCCGCCCCGGAGCCCCCATGCCGCCACCCGCACCGCCGCCCCCGCCACCGACGCCCGGCGCGCTCGAGGTGAAGGACGCCCAGCTCACCTTCCAGGCCGTCTGGGACGACCTGACCGAGCGGCACGGGGCCGACAACCTGAAGTTCCCGCGCGAGTTCATCTGGCTCGGCGGCGCCCCCGGCGCCGGCAAGGGCACCAACACCCCGTTCATCGCCGAGCTCCGCAGCATCGACGCCCCGCCGGTGGTCATCAGCAACCTCCTCACGTCCGACCGGGCGGTGGCCCTGAAGAACGCCGGCAAGATGGTCGGCGACCGCGAGGTGATCGGGCTGCTGTTCGACGAGCTGCTCAAGCCCGAGTACCACGACGGCGTCATCGTGGACGGGTTCCCGCGGACGCAGGTGCAGGTCGAGTGCCTGAAGCTGTTCTACCACCGGCTGCTCGGGCTGCACGACGAGCACCGGGCGACGCCGCAGGCCCGGGAGTTCCGCAAGCCGATGTTCCGCATCGCGCTGCTGCACGTCGGCGAGGAGGTCAGCGTCGCCCGGCAGATCAAGCGCGGCGAGGAGATCCGCCGGCACAACCAGCAGGTCCGCGAGCTCGGCATCGGCAAGCTGGCGGAGGAGCGGCCGACCGACCTGAACGTGGAGCTCTGTCGGAACCGGTACAAGACCTACACGGACAGCACCCACGCCGCGCTGCAGTCGCTGCGGCGCATCTTCCACTTCCACTTCATCGACGCCGAGGGCGACCTGGCGGACGTGCAGCGGAAGATCGAGAAGGAGTTCAGCTACCAGAGCTCGCTGGAGCTGAGCCAGGCGGTGTTCGACCTGGTGCACGGCATCCCGGTGGCGGCGGAGCTGGCCCGGCACGCCCGGCAGGAGCTGGTGGAGCGTCTGGACGAGTACGCCGAGGACCACCGCCCGCTGTTCGAGCGGGTGGTCCGGCTCATCACCGACAAGGTGATGCCGGTGGTGAAGGCCCACGCGTTCACCGGCCACGCCCGGTTCAACACCGAGGACGAGCTGTTCGACGACCCGCTGGCGCTGCGGATGATGATCGACGTGCTGTCCGAGCGCGGGTTCCACACGTCGGTGGACATCCACAAGATGGACGTGCCGGTGCGGGTGAACCCCGAGACGTGGGAGATCTGCTGCCGCACCAAGAAGGTGTACCGCATCGAGGTGCGCTACCAGCCGTCCGATATTCGACGGGGGCACTGAGTCGGGGCGAGGGGTATTGGTTGGTAGCCGCGGGCTTTAGCCCGCGCTCGCGTGGACGCGGGCTAAAGCCCGCGGCTACCAACCAGTATCGTTCCCGGTCCTATGCTGTTAGCACCACCGTCGCCGGTCGTCTGACCCTACCCCCCACCCGAGAGGTTCCCCATGCGGACCGCCGCCGGGCTCGCCGCCTTCCTGATCCTCCCCGCCCTCGCCGCCCAGCCCGACCGCGAGCCGGCCGCCAAGCTCCTCTACGGCCACGACCTCAGCGTCCGCCCCGGCGGCAACCCCGACTGGCCCAAGGCCGCCAAGGTCGGCGTCGAGATCTTCCAGGACGACAGCCTCAAGGCGCTCATCGCCATCTCCGACGCCGGGCACCTGGCCGTCGCCCCGGCCGGCCCCGTCGGCGCCGACAAGAAGAGCCGCTGGCACACCGGCCTCGACCTGAAGGTGCGCAAGGCCGGCGAGCCGGACTTCACGCAGAAGACGAAGGCGTTCGGCGTCGAGGTGTACCGCGACCTCGGCACCAACCGGCTGCTGTACGCCGCCGAGGGCGGGTGGGTGTCGTTCGCCCCGGCGCCCGGCAACCTCCCCGCCGACAAGTCGCCGAAGTGGCACCACGCCCTCGACCTGAAGGTCCGCTCGCTCGACCAGGAGACGTTCGAGAACGCCAAGAAGATCGGCCTCGAAGTGTACCGCGACGACAACACCGGCGGCCTCATCTACATCACGGAGGCGGGGTCGGTGGCGGCGACCGCGGCCGGGCCGGGCTCGGCGGACGTGACCAAGGCGAAGGGCTGGGCGCCGTCGCACGGGCTGTTCCTGCGCGTCCGCAAGTCGGACGAGCCGGACTTCACCGAGAAGACGCGGAAGCTGCCGGTCGAGGTGGTCGTGGACGAGACGACGGGGAACCTGCTGTACGTGAGCGAGACGGGCTCGATCGCGGCGGCGCCGCCGGCGGGGAAGGCCGACACCCGCGGCGTGACGTGGCGCGCGGCGATGAACCTGAAGGCCCGCAAGGCCGGCGAGACGGACTTCGCCAAGGCCGCGAAGTTCGGCGTCGAGGTGTTCCAGGACAACCGGACGGGGAACCTGGTGTTCGTGAGCGAGACGGGCTCGATCGCCGTGCTGCCGGCGGTGAAGTAGGGCGGTTGGCTCGGGGCCGGTAGCCGCGGGCTTCAGCCCGCGCCCACGTCGGCGGTGTCTGTGGGGCGTGGCTCCCCGGAACTCCGCCGCAGGTGGGCGCGGGCTGAAGCCCGCGGCTACCGGCCCCGAGCCGACTGGGTCACGCCGGCCGCCGGATCGTGTAGCTGATGCTGAGCACGGCGAAAGCCGTCGCAAGCTCGGGGGCGTTCTCCAGGAACGCCCCGTTCGCGTTCACCCAGCTGCCGTTCGCGGCCTGGCGGCGCTTCAGCTCCTCGAACAGCTCGCGCCGCCACTCGTGCTTCACCATCCGGGCGTCCTCGAACTCCTCCTCGCCGAGCGCGTCCATCGCCTTGGCGAACGTGTGGTAGTAGTAGAACAGCCCGGCCTGCTCCATCCCCGGGTTCTCGGTCAGCGTGTAGTTCCGCCGGATCCACGCCACCGCGGCGCGCACCCGCGGGTCGTCGCGCCCCACCCCGGCGTACAGGAAGCTCTTCAGCCCCGCGTACGTCATGCCGCCCTCGCTCCGCAGGCCGCCGGCCGTCGTGCGCTTCGTGCTGTCCTTGTTGTCCTGGTCCGTCACCGAGTAGACGAACCCGCCGCGGTCGCCGTCGGTGGTGCGGGTGGCGAACGGCTGGCGGTTGTGTTCGCCCACCAGGTTCTGACTGCGGCTGACGAAGCCGATGGCGTTGCGGATGGCCGGGTCGTCGCGGTTCACGCCGGCGGCCAGCAGCGCCTCGACCATGAAGTTGGTGTTGGACAGGTCGGGCCGGTCGCGGCCGCCGGGGGTGCCGTAGCCGGCGCCGCCGTGCCGCACGTCGGTGGGTTCGCCGCCGAACTGGAGCGACTTCACGAACCCGCTGGCGGCGGCGATGACGCGGTCGTACCGGCCGCCGGTGTTGGCCTCGCGGAACGCCAGGATGGCGAGCGACGTGGTGTACGTGGCCAGCCCCTGCGAGTAGACGCCGCCGTCCGGCTTGACGTTCGTTTCGAGGAATTTGAGCCCCCTGGCGGTCACGTCGTCGGTGGCGGGGACGCCGTTGCGGAGCAGTCCGACGACGGCCAGCGCCGTGACGCCGGGGCCGACGCGCGGGTCGGGGGCGAGGTCGCCGTTGTCCTTCTGCCGCGTCTTGAGGTACGCGAGCGCCTTGTCGACGACGACCTTCTTCTCGGCGGGCGTGACCGGCGCGGCGTGGGCGGGCCGGGCGGCAAGGGCGACGGGCGCGACGGCGGCGGCCTTGATCCAGGCCCGGCGGCTGAGCGGGGTCATGGGGGAACCTCGGGTGTGGGAACGCGGGCGTGGCGGCAAACGGGGTGCCGCTCGCGGGGCAGTCGTGGGCCGTGGGCCGCGGGCAGTGGGAGGATAGCAGAGGTGGTCACGCGGCGCCCAGGGGCGGGCGCGGAATGACCGGCTAGTCGCAGCGGTCGGCGGCCCAGGCGAAGCGCCGGCCGGCGAGGAACTCTTTGTACTCGGCGGCGGTCGGCTCGTGGACGGTGGCGGGGTCGAAGGCGGCGTTGACGAGGCGGAGGAGCGGCGCGATGTCGGCGTCGGGGTAGCCGAGGCCGCGGACCTCGAAGGCGTCCTTGTTGACGTCGATGATTTGCAGGCGGTCGGGCCAGGCGCGGACGAGGCGCAGCTCGCGCAGCTCCCACCGGGTGCGGCGGACGAAGCGGTCGGCGGCCTCCAGGCCGCCGGGGGTGTAGTCGTGGGTGGCGAGTGGGGTCATGGTTGCAACGCCGCAAGCGGCGGAGGTGGTTCGCCGCTTGCGGCGTTGCACGGTCAGGGGTAGCGGCCGAGTTCGCGCAGCCGCTTCGCGTACGGCGAGTTCGGGCTGTGACCGGCGTGCAGCGGCCAGTTGTCGTACGGGATCACGAACGGCCACCGCTGTTCGGGGAGGCCGAGTTTGATCGGGTTCCTTTCGATGTAGCCGATCGTCCGCCGCACGTCGTCGGGGTGGCCGACGAATTCACTCCACGGGGTGCCGCTCACCCAGACCGGGTGATCCGGCGGGCAGCGCCCGGCGGCGGCGAGTGCCGCCCGGCTGGCGTCGATCAGGTGCCCGGCCATTTCCTCGGCCGCGTGGCGGTGCTTGCGGATCAGGAGGTGAACGTGGTCCGGCATCACGGCACAGGCGTAGCAGGTGTAGCGCTGCTCCTCGACGACACCACCGAACGCCTCGGCGATGACCGCCCGGTCGGCCTCGTCGAGAGTGAGGAGCGGGTGCTTGAGGAGTTGTCGGGCGCGTTCGTAGAACGCCCGAACCTCCCGGCCGGGCGGCTGAACCCGCTTGCGGCCGTGGTGCAGCTCGCCGAGCTCGGCGAGCACGTCGGTACACACGGTGTGGGAGCCGCTGCCGCGCGGGTCGTTGGGGAGCCACCTCCCGTAGCCGGTCCACACCAGGTGGTACGCGATCACCAGTGGTTGGCTCATGGGAAAGTCCCGGGGTCTGCCGCTTGCGGCGTTGCAGCGCGTGCAACGCCGCAAGCGGCAATACAGGAGACGCGCTACCGCAGCCCCGCCAGATCCTGGAGCACGTGCCAGTTCTCGAGCCGGTCCTTCTTCGCCGCCAGCATCGTCTCCGACGGGTTCCCTTCCTTGTCGAAGTGCTTGACGAACCGCCCCTCGCTCCGGGCGAAGTCCACGAACGTCACCTCCTGCCCCGTCTTCGGGTGGACGTACCAGTCGCCCTTCATGTTCGGGTTGCCCATCAGC
>DASPHQ010000711.1:0-6721 GCA_035629595.1 Urbifossiella sp.
CCCGAGCGATGCGGACCCAGGCCGTTGGCCTGGGCTGAAAGAACCGGCCTTTCAGGCCGGGAAGCCCCGCGCCTCGAACTAACGGGGGCATACGCGAATCCAACGCCCCCGGCCCTGAAGGGGCCGTTCCACCAGCCCAGGCCAACGGCCTGGGTCCGCGGCGCGGTCGGCGTCACACCCCCGCGAGCCGCTCCCGGGCGTCGCCGAACGCGGGGAGGGTCACGCCCATCCGGTCCATCAGCGCCAGGTACAGGGCGCACAGCTTCCGCTTGTCGTTCCCGGCGGTCAGGTAGTCGAGCGTCCGGCCGGTGCGCAACGCGCCGCCGAGCCCGCCCGCGAGCACCAGCGGCACCTGGTTCCCGTTGTGCGCGTTCCAGTGCTCGGACACGAACATCAGGCACGAGTTGTCCAGGACCGTCCCGCTCCCCTCCGTCATCCTCGACAGCTTGTCGACCAGGTAGGCGTACTGCTCGACGTGGCACCTCACGATCGCCTGGTACTCGCGCCCCTCGTTCGCGTGCGAGTAGCTGTGGTGGTCGTCGCGGACGCCGAGGAACGGGTACACCTGCCCCGACAGGTCGCGCGACAGCAGCAGCGTCGCCACCCGCGTGCGGTCGGCCTGGAACGCCAGCGCGATCACGTCGCACATCAGCCGGGCGTACTCGCGGAAGTCTTTCGGCTGCCCGACCGGCGGCCGCTGCCCCGGCGGCACCGCCGGCGCGTCCTCGCGGGCCGTGCGGTTCAGCCGCTGCACCCGCCGCTCGGTCTCGCGGACCGCGGTCAGGTACTCGTCGAGCCGCTGCCGGTCGGACCCGCTCGCGCGGCCGGCGACGTCCGTCGCCTGTTGCAGCACGTCGTCGAGGATGCTCCCCTGGAGCCGCCCGCCGCGGCCGCCGAACAGCGTGTCGAACGCCAGCGACGGGTGGAGCTCGATGGGCACCGGCGAGTCGCCGTTCCGCCAGGACACGTGCGACGCGTACACCATCGAGTACTGGCTCTCGTGGAACCCGCTCACCGGCTGCTCGCACCCGAGCACGAGGCTCGGCACGGCGGTGTCGTCCTCGTGGTGCTTCGCCAGCACCTGATCCATGCTCACGCCGCCCTTGATGGTGCGGCCGCGCTGCAGGGCCGCCCCGGACAGGATGTTCCCGGTGCAGCGGGCGTGGCCGCCGTCGCCCTCGCGGTTGAACAGGCCGTTGATGACGTTGATCTTCTCCTTGAACGGCGCGAGCGGTTCGAGGCTCGACCCCAGCTCCATCGCGGCGCCGGTGCCGCGCGCCCACCAGTGCGGCGGCGAGATGCCGTCGCCGATGAACAGGCAGGCGAACCGCTTCGGCGGCCCGCCCGGCGCGGCGGCGCCCGCCGACTCCAGCCACGGCAGAGCGACGGTGGCGCCGAGCCCCTTCAGGACGGCGCGGCGCGAGACGGCGGTCATCGGGGCTCTCCGGGTGGGGCCGCGGCCTGGAACCGGGCGGGGGTGAAGTCCCGGCACCGCTGGGTGCGGAACTGCGGGCTCGTCGCCACGAGGTCGAACAGCACCGACAGCCTGCCGCCGTTCCGGTCGAGGTCGGCGGCCATGCGGTCGAGCAGCGGCTGGTCGGACAGCGCGACGGACCGGCCGAGGGCGTAGCCGAGGAACTTCCGGCACAGTGTCTGCGCGAACTCGGTCTTGCGGCGGGCGGCGAGGTAGGAGCCGAACTCGGGGACGCCGCGGGCGGCCGTCCCGTCCGGCAAGGTTACCACGTTGTCGACCGCCCGTCCGCCCGAATCCTTCGTGCGGGCCCGGCCGACCGGGTCGAACCCCTCCATCGCCAGGCCGACGGGGTCGAAGCGCTGGTGGCAGCCGGCGCACTTCGGGTCGGCGACGTGCAGCTTCAGCAGCTCGCGGATCGTCTTGCCGTTCGTGTCGGTCTCCTTCGCCGGGAGGACGGCCACGTCCGCCGGCGGCGGCGGGATGTGCTCGCCGAGCACCTTGTGGACGACCCAGAACCCGCGTTTCACCGGGCTCGTGCGCTGCGGCTGCGAGTTCTTCGTGAGGAACACGCCCATGCCGAGCACCCCGCCGCGCCCCTTCGCGCGGAGGCCGGTGACGTACTTCCACTCGTCCGCGCCGCCGTCGAACGGCAGGCCGTAGTGCTGGGCGAGCTTCTTATTCACGAACGTGGCGTCGCCGTCGAGCAGCTCGGTAACGGGTCTGTCATTCTGGATGAGGTGCGTGACGAGGCGCGTCGGCTCCTCGAACATCGCTTGACGAAGCGCGTCGTCGAACGCGGGGAACGCCTGGCGGTTCACAGCCTCGTGCGACAGGAACTCGCGGTGGCCGAACCACTGGCCGAAGAACTCGAGCGCGAACCGGCTCACCTTCGGGTCGCGGAGCATCCGCCGCACCTGCTGCCGCAGCACCGCCTCGTCGGAGAGCCGCCCCGCCTTCGCCCCCTCCAGCAACTCGGCGTCCGGCGGCCCGGCCCAGACGAAGTAGCTCAGCCGCGACGCCAGCGACAGGTCGGGCAGCGGCGCGACCGTGTCGCCCGGCGGCGTCGCCTCGAACCGCATGAGGACGTGCGGCGACACCAGGACGCGCGCGACCGTCGCCCGCACCGCCGCTTCGACGCCGTGCTGCGGGTCGCGGCAGATTTCCGCGTAGGTCGTTTCCAGCTTCTGCCGTTCGGCCGCGGTCAGCGGCCGGCGGTAGGCGCTCCCGGCGAACGCGAGCAGGTCGCGCAGGTAGAGCGGCTCGGCCGCGCGCAGCGTCACGGCCTGCCGCTTCAGACCGGCGCGCACGTCGTCGAAGAAGACGTTGACCGGGTGCCGCGCCGCCTCCTCGGGCGTCCCCCGGACGTTCGACCGTCGCACGTACACCGCCTGGAGGCGGGCGAGGGTGTCGTCCGTCACCAGCTCGGGGTCTTCCTCGCGGAAGGCGTCGAAGTCGGGGTGCTTCATGAAGTCGCGCTCCGACCGCTCGAAGAACACGAACCCGCGCAGCATCCGCTCCCAGATGCCGGTGACGAAGTACAACTCGGCCCACAGCCGGTCGAGCTCGACGAGCTCGGCGTCACTCAACACCGAACGGCACAGCGGCCGGTCGTCCCGGAAAAAGCCTTCGATGAGGTGGAAGCCGGCGGACAGGCCGCGGGTGTCGTCGGCGAAGTAGAAGCGGCTCGGGAACAGCCGGCACACCGCGTCGGCCGAGGCCCGCAGCGCCGCGGCCGACGGGTGGCGCGGGTCCGCGAGCGGGAACGCCGGCGCCCCGTCCGCGGCGCGCCGGTCGCCGACGTGGACGGCCGCGATCCCGGGCGTGGCCGGGTCGAGGCGGCACTCGGCGGTGAACGTGACGCTCCCCTTCGCCTTCAGCGGGAACGCCTTCGCCGGCAGCGCGACCTCGACGACGCCCGGCGCCGGTAGCACGAACGAGTCGGCGTCCGCCCCCGTGCCGAACTTCAACTCGGCGAGCTTCTCGGGGGCGTGTTCGGCGAGCAACTCGCGGAGCGTCCAGCGGCGCTTCTTGTCGGTCGTCTCGGAGTTCGTGGTGAAGACGCCCTTCACGACCACGGCGCCGGCCGCCTTCGCGCCGCCCACATCGCCGAGTTGGATGACCACGGGCACGGTCGCCGCGTCTCCGCCGACCCGGTACTCGACCGTGAGCTTCTGGACGGCGAGGCGGGCGGCGTCGAACGTGTCGCGGGTGTCGGCGGTCCTGCGGCGGCGGGCGAGGTGGTCGATCGGGCCGTTGCCGGCGTTCGCCACGATCGCCGGAGTCTCGACCGGCGCCAGCCCGCGGCCGAGCGCCCGGGCCTCGGCCGCCAGCGCCCGCACGGCGGCGCCCACCTCCGCGGCGTCGGGCGCGGCGGCGTTCTTCGGCGCCGGCAGCGCCGCCCAGCGGGCGCGGAGCCGGCCGAGGAAGAAGCGGTCGTCGCCGCCACCCTCCAGCGCGTCCCACAGCAGCCCGGCGTACCTCACGCTCACGCCGCGCTCCGCCGCCACGCCCCCCACGGTCGTCCCCGGGCGGTGCTTGTGGAGCCAGAGCGCCGCGAGCACCTTTTCGTGATCGACGGCGTGCGCCTCGTAGAAGCGGAGGATCTTCTGCTCGTACAGCTTCTGCCGGTCGGCGAACGAGACGGCCGGGTGCGGGGCGAACTGAAGGCCCGTGGACGTGAGGACCGCGTGCTCCCCGACGTGTTCGGCGGCGGCCAGATACTTCTTGAACAGGCCCGGCGATACCGCCAGCGCCTCGCCGGTGTTGTTGAACCCCTCGCCGGACGCGGGGTCCACCGGGAATGCCTTCGCCGGGCGGATGTCCACGCCGGTGAGGTCGCGGACGGTGTTGTCGTACTCGGCGTTCGTGAGCCGCCGCGGCGGCACGACGCCCGGGTCGCCGGCGAGCTTCCGCGCCTCCGCCCGCAGCACCCCTTCCAGCGCGGCGACCACCTCCGCCCGCAGCGCCGCGGACGGCTGCTTCGCCTTCTCCGGCGGCATTTCCTCGGACTTGAGGAAGCGGACGACGTGTTCCCACTGCCGGAAGTCGTCGAGCGCTTTTGCGGCGGTGTCGAACCGGGTCAGGTCGAGTTCCCCGCTCGCCTTGCCCGGCTTGTGGCAATCGACGCAGTACGTGCGGAGGAACGGCAGCACCTTCTCGCGGTACGGGTCGGCCGTCCGGGTTTTCGCCGCGGGCTCCGGCTGCGTCTTGGCCGCGGGCAGGAACAGGAGTCCGGCGAGCGGCGCGAGCGCGACCCAGGCCGGCCCGTGCCGCAGAGAACGGAGCATCGATCGCCTCTCGGTACGTCACCCGGAACCGTTCGGGCGCGCCCGCAGCGTCGCCCTCAATCGCGGGGAACCCCGTCGGTGGGGCCGCGGTGGTAGGCCAGGTATGAGTGTCGGGCCTGGGCCGTCTCGGGTCAAACCCAAAGCCCGAGACGCCGTCCCGACTCGTGTTCTGGTTTGACAACTGACGCCGGGCGCCAGAAGAATGGCGTTCGCGCGACTCCTCTCCCCTCGACCGGGCAGTGTACCGCCATGACTGACCCCGCCGTCCTTCTCCGGCAGGTGGCCGCCGAGTCGGCGGCCGACGCCGACCTGCTGCGGCGGTTCGCCACGGCCCGGGACGGTGCCGCGTTCGCGGAGCTCGTCCGGCGGCACGGTCCCGTGGTTCTGGCCGCCTGCCGCCGCGGGGTCCGACACCACCACGACGCGGACGACGCCTTCCAGGCCGTGTTCCTGGTCCTGGCCCGCCGCGCCGGGGAAGTTCGGCGGCCGGAGCAGTTGGGCAACTGGCTGTACCGGGTCGCCGTCCGAATCGCGCGACGAGCGCGTCGGACGGCCGCCCGGCGACGTGTGCGAGAGGTCCAGGGCGTGGATGTTCCCGAACCCGTCGCGCCGGCCGTGGCGACCCCGGACGACCTCGGCCCGGTGCTTGACGAGGAGCTGGACGCGCTCCCGGCGTGGTATCGGGACGCCGTCGTCCTGTGCGACCTCCGTGGGCAGAGCAGAGCGGAAGCGGCCGCCGCCCTCGGCATCCCGCTCGGGACGCTCGCCAGCCGACTGGACGCAGCCCGGAAGAAGCTCGCAGCCCGTCTCGTGTGCCGCGGGGTGACGCTGTCGGTCGCGGCGGTGCTGGTTGAGGCGCGGGCGGTGGCGGTGCCCACTTCCCTGCTCACGAAGACGTGCGAGATGGTGTCGAGTTGGTCGGGTGGTGGCGCCTTACCACAGTCCGTGCTGAAACTCGCTCAGGGAGGGTTGTCGATGAGGGGCGTACGACTCGGCGGGCTCCTTGTACTGTCGCTCGCGGCCGGCGCGGCGCTGGCCGGCCTGGTGGGGCCGCCCTCCGCCACCGAGAAGCCCGACGCACCAGCTGCCGCGGCCCCCGCCCAGCCGGACGTGAAGCCCGCGCGCGAAAAGGTCGAGCAGCCCGCGGCCGGTGTCGGTCAGCCGACGCTGGCCCGGAAGGAGGATCTGCCGCTCCGGGACGCCCGGCGGCTGGCCTGGAGCCCGGACGGGGCGATGCTGGCGGTGAGCGGAACCCGACCCGGCCGCCCCGTGCCCGCCGACGCCTTCCCGGCCGAGGAGTCCGCCGCACTGTACGTCCTCCCGGTCGACGGCCGAAAGCTCCAGGCGGGGGTCGCCACGCTCCCGGAGGGCGCGCAAGTAGTCGGGTTCTCGGCGGACGGCGCCAGCGCCTTGACCGAGGTCGCCGAGCCGGGGCTGATTAGTGGTTCTAGCGCCCTCCAACTCTGGAGCGCCGCCGCCGCTACCCCAGGCGGGGTCAAGGTGACCTTCGTCCGGGTCCAGAAGGGGCCGGCGTTCGACCTGCCCGACCGGGCGACCGGGTTCGTGGCCGCCGGCGGCCCGGTCGTACGGTTCCTGGTGCCGGAGTACGCGAAGGACGGCATCACCCGGGTCGAGGTCCGGGGCTTGAACACCCGCGACGGACAAGCCACGGGGCCGGCCCCGGTCCTGACCGGCTCGTTCCAGGCGGCCGCCCTGAGCCCGGACGGGGTGAAGGTGGCGGTGCTGACGACGGCCGGCGCGGTGGAGGTGTACGGGGCGGACGGGAAGCGGGCGTGGGCGGGGGAGTTGACCCCGCCCGAGGCCCGGTCCGGGCGGTTCAGCTACGGATACGACTACCTGAGCTACGCCAGGGGCGGGGCGGTCCTGCTGGCGGCTCGGCCGTTCAAGCGGCCGGCGGCGTTCGACGCCGTGACGGGGACGGCCCTCCCCGCGTTCGAGG
>DASPHQ010000712.1:0-9034 GCA_035629595.1 Urbifossiella sp.
TGACCGTGAACGTGAACAGAGTCGTCTGGTTCTTCTTCCCCTCCTTCTGCGACACGTCGCTGATGCTGATGCGCGGCTCGTCGTCCACGATGGTGCCCACGCCCTGGCCGTCGGCGATGGCCGCGTTCGTCGGGCTGCTGAGGTTGACGACGAAGGTCTCGTTCGGCTCGCCGGAGCGGTCGCCGTTGACCGGCACGGTGAGGGTCTTGCTGGTCTCGCCGGGGGCGAAGGTCAGGGTGCCCGATGCGGCCCGGTAGTCGCTGCCGGCCGTGGCGCTTCCGTTACCGGTGGTATAGGCGACGGTGACCGGCTGGGTGCTGGGGGCGGACAGGGTGACGGTGAAGGTGGCGGACGCGGTGCCCGTGTTCCCCTCCGTGAGGGTACGGTCGCTGATCCGCAGCGCTGGCGGGGGTGGCGGCGGGGGCGTCCAGGTGCCGTCGTTGAGCAACACTGAAACGCTGTTCGTGCCGGCGTTCGCCGTCGCCACGTCGGGGCGGCCGTCGCCGTTGAAGTCGCCGACCGCGATCGCCGATGGAGACAAACCGACGGCGTAAGCCCCGGCGTAGGTCAGGGCGCCGTCGCCGTTGCCCAGCAACTCGCTGACGGTTCCCTCGTACCTGTCGGATGTCACAGCGTCGAGCAGGCCGTCGCCGTTGAAGTCGGCCACCGCCACGCCGGTGTGCTCGACCGCGTTGGTGGAATAGGCGGTCGGCTCGTCGAACGTGCCGCCGCCGCGGCTGACCTGAATGTCCAGCGTCCAGCCGGCGGTTACCAGGTCGGGGATGCCGTCGCCGGTGAAGTCGCCGACCGCCCCCGCCCGCCAGTCAGTGCTGGAGAAGGCGCTTGCTGTCAAGAGGCGGCCTGCCCCGTCTCCGAGGAACGCGGACCCGTCCTGGCCGACCCCCACCGCGTCGAGGTTGCCGTCGCCGTTGAGGTCGCCCACGACCAGTCCTCCGTCGTGGGGACCGCCGCGCGCATACCCCGCTGACGTGAAGCCGCCCCGGCCGTTGCCCAGCGATACGTAGACATGTCCGAGACTGAAATCCCCTTCATCCCAGCTGACCACGTAGTCGCTGTTCCCATCGTTGTTGAAGTCCCCCGCGGACACCGCCAGGGGCACCCAGCCTTGCACCGTGGGGTCGGTTGGCGATCGGAAGGTGCCATCGCCGTTGCCCAGCCAGACGTCCAGGCGCCCGAGGTAGCCGTGCTCGAAGCCATGCATGGCGGTGGCCAGGTCGAGCCGGCCGTCGTTGTTGAAGTCGGCGACCGTGACGGACGCCCGCTCGAAGGTGTCGGTGGTGCCGGCAGAGTCGATGGCGGCGCCAAAGCCACCCCCGCCGTCGCCGAGCAGCACGTTGACGGAGTGGGAGCCGGGGTTGGCCGTGGCCAGGTCGAGATGGCCGTCGTCATTGAAGTCGCCCGTCACCACCGCCAGGGGACTCGCACCGACGGGGAAGCTCGCGGCGGGGCTGAAGCTGGGCGTCCGGCGGTCTTCCAGGGCCTCGAAGAAGAGGCGAGTGCGGCGGGTCATGGAACGATCTCCTCACAAGGTTCGGCCTGCGGTGTAATGCGAGGCACATCCCCCAGGCGCGCAGGCCGTGCGCCGGGGCGGTGCCGGGCCGGTGGGGGCTTGCTCGGCGCTAAGAACCCCACCGGCCGCTTCACTTCCACATCCGGGCCGGGCCCGGTTTCCGTTTGCCCGTGCTCGTGAGCCCGTCACCGTCGTCCCGACTTCACCTCACGCGGCGGCGGCGCGACCTCGGGCCGGACCAGGGACGGGTCCCGGTAGGGCTTCTTCTGCTCGTAGAGTTGCAGCCGCTCCCGGCCGACCCTCCCGTGTTGCTTCGCGTAGGCCAGGTCGGCGAGCGCCTGCTTCTGGAACTCGACCGCCTTGTCGAAGTTCCGGGCCTCGGCGTGAGCGGCCGCGAGGGTGGCGAGGTAGGTCGGGTTCTTTCCCTCGGTCAACCTGCAGGCCTCGGTGGCGTGCGCGACGGCGAGCTCACGGTCGCGCACCCAGTCCGGCCCGGTCGCCAGCACCCGGGCCAGCGCGTGGTGCGCAGGGTCCCTCTTCGGGTCGAGTTTGATCGCCTTCTTGATCGCCCCGACCGCCTCGCCGAGGTCCCCGTTCGAGTTCAGCAGGGCGATCCCGAGGCCGTGCTGGACCTCGGCGTTCTCCGGGTTGCGCCGGGCCCCCTCCCGGAACTGGGCGACGGCGGCGTCCCGCTCCCCATTGAGGAACAGGGCGGCCCCGAGCGCGCTGCGGGCGCGGGCGGAGTTCTCGTCGAGCTCGACCGCCCGCCTGTGGCTGGCGATGCCCTCGTCCCGTTTTCCCATTCCGAACTGCGCCATCCCGAGGCTGACGTGGGGGAAGGAATGTTCCGGGGCGAGTTTGACGGCCGTCTGGAGGTGCACCAGAGCCTCATCCGCGGACGCCTTGGTCCCGCCGACATTCAGGGCGCTTCCCAGGTAGTAATGGCCTTCGGGGTTCTTCGGTTCGAGTTCGACGGCCTTGCGGAACTCGGCGACCGCCTCGGCCATGTCCCCCTTGTGCTGCAAGGCGAAACCCAGTTGGTTGTGGGCCTTGGCGTTCCCCGGGTGGGCGGCGACCGCGGCCTGGAACCACCGCACCCGCTCGCGCACGGCCTCGTGATCGCCCCGCTTGGCGGGGTACGAACTGCCCATCTCCATGAGCAGGCTCAGGTCCCCGGGGCGGGCCTGGAGGGCACTCGCCAGGATGGCCCGCCGCCGGGCCGGTGGTAACGACTGGATCCTGCCAAGGACGGCCGCGTACCGGGCCGGCTGGTCCAGGGCCTGCGGCTGACCGATCAGCTCGGCAAAACTTGCCCTGGCGCCGGCGGTCCGGACGGCGTTCCGAACGGCGGTCCGGTATGGGTCCGGGTCGGCGGACCGGAGCACCTCCCGCACCCAGACCCGGTCCGGGTCGCCGGCCGCCCGGTCCCGGGGCGACGGCTCAACGGCCACCCACAGGTCCAGCGCCCTCAGCGCCCGGTCCCGGACCAGGGACTCGTTGATCCGCCCGGCCGCCTCGGCGGGAGGGGTCCCACCGGCTGCCACCCCGTGGCCGGCCAGTGCAGCCCGGATCCGGCCCACGTGGACCTCGTTGATTCTTTCCCAGCTCAGCAAATCCTCATCCGTCCAGGTCCAGTTGGCCGTGTCCGCGGCGTCGAGATCGCGGAGCAGGGCCAGGTCGGCCCGGCAGCGGTCCAGCCGGGCGGCCAGGTCGTCCGCCCCGCCGTCGGCCGCCCGCCGCTCGGCCGCCTCCAGGGCCAGGGCCGCCCGGTCCGCCTGGTCGGCCCGCAACGCTTCCTCGCACTGGCCGAGCAGGGCCGCGACCGCCGCGGCGTTGCGATCGAACCGGGTTCGCTCGGCCCGTTCCCGGATCGCCGACTGCCGGTCGGCGTACCACGCGAAGGCGCCCGCGCCTAGCAGCACGAGCCCCAGCGCCGCGGCCACGGCCAGTCGCGCCCGGTTCCGGCGGGCGAACTTCCGCAGCCGATACACCGCCGACGGCCGTCCCGCCAACACCGGCTCGTCCGCCAGATACCGCTGCACGTCCATCGCAAAGCCGTTGGCCGTCTCGTAGCGGCGGTTGCGGTCCTTCTCCAGCGCCTTCATCACGATCCAGTCGAGCTCGCCGCGGACCAACTTCGTCAGCTTCGCCGGGTCCGTGCCGCGGTTGGCGGCCAGGGTCGGCAAGCCCTGCGCGGTGCTGAGCTTCGTGCTCGGCTTGCTCGGCTCCTGTTCGCGGATCACCCGCAGCATCTCGAGCATGCCGGCCTTTTCCAGCTCCCTGCGGCTGAACGGCGGGGTACCCGTGAGAAGCTCATACAGCAGCACGCCCAGGCTGTAGATGTCGCTGCGCGTGTCGATGTCGAGCTGGTTGACCTCCGCCTGCTCCGGCGACATGTACTCGAGCGTGCCGACGATCACCCCGAACCCGGTGACCAGGGTCTTGTCGGTCAAGGGCTGCCCGGCCGCCTTGGCGACGCCGAAGTCGATCACCTTCGGCACCGGTCGCCCGTCGTAGAGGGCGACCAGCACGTTCGAGGGCTTGATGTCCCGGTGGATGATGCCCTTCTGGTGCGCGTGCTGCACCGCCCGGCAGACGGGGAGGAACAGTTCGAGGCGCTGCCGGGGCGTCAGGTGGTGCTCGTCGCAGTACCGGGTGATCGGCACCCCCTTGACCAGGTCCATGACGAAGTACGGCCGCCCGGCGGCGGTCGTGCCGGCGTCGAGCACGCGGGCGATGTTGGGGTGGTCCATCAGTGCCAGAGCCTGCCGCTCGGCCTCGAACCGGGCGATGACCTGCCGCGAGTCCATTCCCGCCTTGATCAGCTTGACCGCGACGACGCGCTTGACCGGCTCGGTCTGCTGGGCCATCCAGACCGAACCCATCCCGCCCTCGCCGATCGGCTCGACCAGCTTGTACGGCCCGATCACCGCGCCGGGCTCTTCCGCCGGGGGAACGTGGTCGACCGTCGGGGCGGTCCGGAAGAGTGGCTTCTCGAGCAGGCTGCCGGCCCCGTCGTGGGACCGGATCAGGGCCTCGACCCGCGCCCGCAGCTCGGGGTTCCCCGCGCACGCGGCGTCCAGGTACGCGGCCCGCTCGCCCGCGGGCTTGTCCGCGGCGACCAGGAAGATCTCCTCGACCGACATCGGCCGCCCTCCGCGGTGCGAACCGCCCCGCTACCGGTCAATGCGACGGCGGGGAGAGGCGCGCTCCAGTCCGGGACGAAGATTTCCGAGTTTTTTTTCAGACGGGCTCGCCCCCGGCCATCTGATGGTGCAGCCAGGCGCGGGCGAAGGTCCAGTACCGGTGGGCCGTGACGCGGGAGATGCCGAGTGCTTCGGCCGCCTGCTCGATTGTCAGCCCGGCGAAGTACCGGAGTGTGACGAGCCGGGCCTTGACCGGGTCGAGTTGTTCCAGTCGGGCGAGTGCGTCGTCAAGGGCGATGAGGTCGTCCGGGGGCAGGCGGGTCGGCAACTCGGCGAGTTCGACCTCGACCCGCTCGTGCCCGCCGCCGTGCTTGAGACGGTCCTTGCGCCGGGCGGATTCCACCACGATGCGGCGCATGGCCTCGGCGGCGGCGGCGAAGAAGTGCCCGCGCGAGTCCCACGCCCGCTCGCCCCCGCCCACCAGACGGAGGTAGGCCTCATGAACCAGAGCGGTGGGTTGAAGTGTCTGTCCCGGCTTTTCCTCGGCCATGCGCGCGGCGGCGAGCTTGCGCAGCTCGTCGTACACGAGCGGGAGCAACTCGGCTGGGGCCTGGGGGTCGCCCCGCTCGACGGCGTTCAGGATCTCGGTGACGTCAGCCATGTCGCCAAGCATACGCCCGCGGGGAGCGGCTCGCGACCGGAAACCGAGGGGGAGGCCGCCGTCCTGGAGGAACTGCCGGCGGAGGTCGTCGATCTGGCGGCGGAGGCGTGCGAGTGAGGGACATCTCATGGCGCGGCCCTCGGCTGGAGACGGGGGGAAGCCCATCCCCATCAGAGCCGGACCACCGACGCATTCCTATCCCCGCTTGCGGAACCGCTTGCGGCAATCGAAGTGCCATTCGGACGATAGACTGTGTAACCCGTCGGGGAGTCGAACCCCGTCCTCCGGTGTGAAAAACCGGCGTCCTCGGTCCGGTAGACGAACGGGTCGTACAGTGCCACAGACACCGCCCGCGGCCCCCGGTTCGCGCCCGTGACCCCGCACCCCCTCGAACCCGTCATGCGGCACGCCCTCGCCCTCGCGGCGCGGGGCCGCGGCGCCGTCGAGCCGAACCCCCTCGTCGGCGCCGTCGTCCTCGACGCCACCGGCACCGTCGTCGGCGTAGGCTGGCACCGCCACTTCGGCGGGCCGCACGCCGAGGTGTACGCCCTCGCCGACGCCGGGGAACGCGCCCGCGGCGGCACCCTCGTCGTCACCCTCGAACCGTGCTGCCACCACGGCAAGACGCCCCCCTGCACCGACGCCGTCCTCGCGGCCGGCGTGACCCGCGTCGTCGCGGCGATGGCCGACCCGTTCCCGCGCGTCGCCGGCGGCGGCCTGGCCCGACTCCGTGAAGCGGGCGTGGTGGCCGATGTCGGCGTGTGCGAGGCTGAGGCGCGGCGGCAGAACGCGGCGTACCTGAAGCTCCTCGCCACGGGTCGGCCGTGGGTCCATCTGAAGTGGGCCGCGTCGCTCGACGGCAAGACCGCGACGCGGACCGGCGACTCGCAGTGGATCAGCGGCCCCGAGTCGCGGCGGCGCGTCCACGAGCTGCGCGGCGTGGTCGATGCCGTCGTCGTCGGCCGCGGCACGGTCGAGGCCGACGACCCGCTCCTGACGGCGCGCCCGCCGGGGCCGCGGGCCGCGACCCGCGTGGTGCTCACCGCGTCCGGGCGGCTGCCCGAGCGGTGCAAGCTGCGCGACACGGCGCGGGAGGTTCCCGTGCTGGTGTTCACCGCCGCGGGGAACGAAGGCCGTCTCGCCGGATGGGCGGCCGACGGGGCCGAGGTGCTGGCGCTGCCGGCGGGTGACGGCGCGTTGTCGGTGGACGACGTACTGGTCGAACTCGGGCGGCGGCGGATGACGCACGTGCTGGTCGAAGGCGGGGCCGCGGTTCACGGTGCGTTCCTCGACGCCGGGGCCGCGGACGAGCTGCACGTGTTCGTGGCGCCGGTGCTGATCGGCGGCGCGGCGGCGCCCGGGTCGGCGGGCGGGCGGGGGGTGGCGAAGCTGGCCGAGGCGCTGCGGCTGGGCGAGTTGACGGCGGAGGCGTGCGGCACGGACGTGTACTTGCACGCGGTGCGAGCCCTTCCGGCGCCGCGCTGACGCTCCGGTTGGGTTCAGCGCCCACCCGTTGCCACGGGTGGGCTATCCTGGCTTTCACTCACACTCACACTCCACGACCACTCAGTTCGTGATCCCCTTCGTGATCTCCATGAACACGTTCTCCAGGTTCACTTCCTTCTCCTTGAACGCCTGCAGCCGGAAGCCGTCGCGGATGAGCCGCTCGGGGAGGAACGTGCCGTCCTCGTGGCCGTCCTTCAGCCGCACGTCCAGCATCCCCGTCTTCGCGTCCGCCTTCACCGCGAGCACCTCGGGGTAGGTCTGCAACTTCACCGCCGCCTCGTCGTTCCGGTCGCCCACGCTCACCGTGAACGTCGCGTTGCCGCGCACCTGGCGGATGGCGTCGTCCACCGACCCGTTGAAGATCAGCTTGCCGCGCTCGATGATGCCGATCTTGTTGCAGATGTCGGCCAGTTCCGGGAGGATGTGCGACGACACCATGATCGTCTTGGCCTCCTGCCGGAGCCGCTTGATGAGCTCCCGCATCTCGATCCGCGCCCGCGGGTCGAGGCCGCTCGCCGGCTCGTCCAGCAGCAGCACCTGCGGGTCGTGCAGCAACACCCGCGCCAGCCCGAGGCGCTGCGTCATGCCGCGGCTCAGGCTCGTCACCAGGGCGTCGCGCTTGTAGCCGAGGTCCACGTAGTCGAGCACCTGATCGACCTTCTTGCGGCGGCCCGGCCCCTGGATGCGGTACGCGGCGGCGAAGAATTCGAGGTACTCGGTCACCTTCATGTCGTCGTACACGCCGAAGAAGTCGGGCATGTAGCCGATGGCCCGGCGGATCTCCTTCGACCCGGTGTAGATGCTGTACCCGCACACGCTGGCCTCGCCCCAGCTCGGGTTGAGGAGCGTGGCGAGGATGCGCATGGTGGTGGTCTTGCCGGCGCCGTTCGGGCCGATGAACCCGTACACGTCGCCCTGCCCGAGCTTGATGGTGAGGCGCTCGAGGGCGTACAGGTCGCCGTACTTCTTCGTCAGGTCGCTGGTTTCGATCATGGGAGCCTCGGACACCGGGCGGGGAACGCGGCCCCCGGAGAACTGTACGACGCGAACCGCCCCGCGGTTCCGGCCGCGGGAGTTTGGCTGCGGCCTGGGTGTCGGTTCAGCTGCGGCGTATTGCCTGGTAGCCGCGGGCTTTAGCCCGCGCTCAGCTGAGCGCGGGCTAAAGCCCGCGGCTACCAGACTTGGTCGCTCCACCTCCGCCGAAACGGCACTCAGCCCCGAGCCGCCCGCCGCCGGTATCAGTCCACGTAGATGAACTCGTTCAGCCCGAACAGCACCTGGGCGTAGTCCGCCAGGGCGTCGCGGCGCGGGTCGCCGCGGCCGGCGCGGTCGCGCTCCCGCTGCGCCAGGAACTCCACCCCCGCGCTGCGCTCGGCGGCGGTCGGCGGCCGCGCGAACGCCAGCCGGTACGCCCGCCCGACCGGGTCGGCGTCGCGGCCCAAACGGTCGGCGAAGTCGGCGGCGCGGGCGCGGACGAACGGGTCGTTCAGCACCGCCAGCGCCTGCGGCACCACCGTCGTGATGCCGCGCTTGCCACTGCACTGCTGGGCGTCGGGGGCGTCGAACGCCTGGAACAGTGGGTACGGGATGACGCGCTTGTGGAACAGGTACACGCTCCGCCGCCACACCGCGGGGCCGTCGGCCACGTCCTTCGGGTACGGGTTCTTCAGGTTCCGGGCGACCATCGCGTCGGCCGGGATCGGCGGCTTGAACGCCGGGCCGTACATCTCCGCGTTCAGCTTGCCGCTCACCGCCAGCATCGCGTCGCGCAGCGCCTCCGCCTCCAGCCGCCGCGGCCGGACGCGCCACAGCAGCCGGTTGTCGGGATCGACCTTCGCCTTCGCCGCGTCGAACGCCGTGCCCTGCCGGTACGTGTCGCTCAGCACGATCGTGCGGTGGAGGCGCTTCAGCTTCCAGCCGCTGCCGACGAGGTCCGCGGCCAGCCACTCCAGCAGTTCGGGGTGGCTCGGCCGGTCGCCGCGGGCGCCGAAGTCGTTCGGCGTGCGGACCAGTCCCTCGCCGAAGTGCCCCTGCCACACGCGGTTGACCATCACCCGCGCCAGCAGCGGGCCGGCGCCGCGGTCGGCGTCGGTCATCCAGTCGGCGAGCGCCCGCCGTTGGTATGTGGTGTCGGTGCGGTCGCCCGCGGCCCGGGCCGCCTTCCAGTAGTCCGCGGGCTCCTTGCCGCGG
>DASPHQ010000713.1:0-9264 GCA_035629595.1 Urbifossiella sp.
AAAGTTGTACCCGCGGTACGGGTCCACCCGCTCGCCGGTCGCCACTGGTTCGCCCTCCGGTTACTCGGGGGCGTCGGCCGTGAACAGGCCGACGCGGATGATGACGAACTCGGCCGGCTTGACCGGGGCGATCCCGATCAAAACGACGAGCCGGCCGGAGTCGATGTCGGCCTGGGTCATGGTGGTGCGGTCCACCTTCACGAAGTACGCCTGGGTTGCGGTCGTGCCCTCGAGCGCGCCGTCGCGCCACACCCGGTCGAGGAACGCCGCCGCCGCCCGCCGCACCCGCGCCCACAGCGGCTCGGCGTTCGGCTCGAACACCACCCACTGGAGTCCCCGCTCGAGCGACTTCTCGACGAACAGGAACAGCCGCCGCACGTTCACGTACTTCCAGTCCGGGTCGCTGGTGACGACCCGCGCCCCCCACACCCGCAGGCCGCGGCCCTCGGCCCGGAAGTCGCGGATGACGTTGACGTTCACCGGGAACGGGTTGAGCAGGTCCTGCTCGGCCTTGTTCAGCGCCCGCCGCAGGCCGACGATCCCGCGCACCACCTCGTTCGCCGGCGCCTTGTGGACGCCGCGCTCGGCGTCCGTGCGGGCGTACACGCCGAGGACGTGGCCGCTCGGCGGCACCGCGTGGTCGCCGACCGCGGCCGGGTTCGCCGGGAACGGGTCGGGCACGTGGAGCCACGGGTGGTACAGGGCCGCGTACTTGGTGTCGAGCGGCTGGCGGGCCGCCCGCACGTCGGCGATGGTGTCCTCCGGCGGGGGCGGGCCGTCGAGCACCGCGAACCGGTAGCGCATCGCCTCGCAGTGGGCGGTCAGCGCCAGGACGACGGCCGGGGCCGTGAACCCGGGGGCCGCGACGAGGCTGATCTCGTCCTCGTTCCGCAGGCACTGGATGCCGGTGCGGCGGGCCGGCTCGGCGTCGTCGGCGCCGACCAGCCGGGCCGCCGTGACCGCCGGGTCGTCGCCGCCGCGGAGCTCCGTGCGCGCCGGGACCTCGCCCGCCGGCGTGCGGTCGGTGAGGAACTCGGGGCCGGTCCGCACGGGTTCCGTCGCCACGCCGCTGAGCCGGTCGCGCACCCGGACGTAGCGCGACTCGCCGCGCGAGCGGCGGTCCACGAGGCGGAGCGGGTGGCCGTCGCGGTCCGCCTGCGCCGGGTCGGTCGGGTCCCAGGTGGTCCCGATCACGTCGTGGACGTAGCGGCTGTGGCGGTGGTCCAGCGACAGGGCCGGGAACACCTCGGCGTCCTGCACCACCTCCCGGGCCGGGGCCGCCGGGTCCGGCCGGCGCAGCAGCCGGACCGTCAGCCGGAACTCGACCGACCGCACCCGCTCGCCCGGCTGCGGCGGCGGGACGAGGGCCGCGTCGAGCGTGAGCACGAAGTCGGCCGCCGCGTTCACGGCCGTGACCTTGAACGGGGTGCCGACCGGGGCGCCGGCCGCGTCGAACCGCTGGAGGACGGTGCCGACCTCGACGCCGGTCATCGCCGCGAGGCGGACGTGGCTGTCGTCGACGACGCCGTTCGCGGCACGGACCGTGGTGTTCACGACCGCCCGGCCCTCGGGCTCGACGCTGACGCGGAGTCGGTTCCCCCACCCGCCCGGGTCGAGCGCGGACACGTCGAGCTGGGGCTCCCGCACGCCGAGCGTGGCGCCGGCCGGGTGGGCGTTCGTCAGCACGGGCGCGGCGAACGTGACGCGCTGCGGGGCGAGCGCCGCCGCGGCTGCCGTCGCAACGTGGAAGCGGGCCGGGGCGCCGGGGGCGCGGACGCGCAGGAGGCCGGCCGCGGTCGCGCCCGTCACGACCAGTTCTTCGGCGCCCGCCGCGGCGGCGAGAACCAGAACGCCCGGCGGGTTCGCAGTGGGGGTGATCGTCTGGAGCCGCACGGCCGCCCCCACCGGGTACGCCGCGCGGAGCGGGGCCGCGAGGACGAGTTTCCCGGGGTCCGGCGCGGGGCCGGGCGACGGCAGCGCGGCGACCACGGCGAACTCCGCACCGTCGAGCCGGATCACGTCATCGGCCGCGACCCCGGTGCGGCTGGCGACGGTGACGAACGTCGCGCCGGCCGCCGCGGCCGCGGCGAGGGTGGTACTCACGGCGTCCGCCGCGGTCACCTCCTCGACGGTGCTCCCGGCCGGGTACTCGGCGGCGGCCGGCTCCGCGATCGCGACGGCGCCGAGGCTGCCGGTGCGGCGGACCTCCGCGGCGGCCCCGGCCCCGACCCGGACGACCGTGCCGGCCGCGGTGAACCCGGCCGCGGCGGCGGGCTCGATCACCGCGGTCGCGGCCGGCGCGGCGGCCGCGAGCGTCGTACTCGCCGCCGCGGCGGCATCGAACTCGGCCACCGCGGCGCCGGCCGCGTGGTCGTTCCGCAGCGCGGCGGCGAGGGCGACGACGACATCCCCGGCGGCGTTCGCCGTCGTGCCGGTGAAGCCGACGAACTCTTCGGTGTTGCCGCCCCCCACAGCGAGCGCCGACCCGGCCGCCGGCGCGAACGCCGCCGCGACCGTGAGCGTGGTCGCCCCCGCGGCCGCGGGGGCGGCGAGGGTCGAGTTCGCGGCCGCGGCCGTCAGCACTTCCAGCGGCGCGCCGACCGCGTGCGACCCGGCGAGCGGTTGCAGGAGCGTCACGGCGGCAACGGCGGCCGACGCCCCGGTGAGCGTGCGGTACTCGGCCGTGGACCCGTCGCCGACGCGCACCTGCGTGGCGGCGGTGGCACCTGCCAGGGAGTCGCCGAGGACGACAGCCGAATTGTCGCCGGCCGCGGCGGTGCGGAGGAGGCGCGCTTCCGCCGCGCCGGGGGCGGCGCGGAACAGGGTGGCGGCCGCGGTGACGATGGCGTCGTCGGCCACGCGGGCCACGAACAGCCGCTTCCCGCCGTTGGTGAAGAACCCCTCGACGGCCAGCGGCAGGTGGCTCTGCCCGCCGAAGTCGGCGTGCGGGAGGCGGCCGCCGAACCAGCGCTGGAACTCGCCCACCCCGGTCACCAGCACGGGGATGTCGCGCGGCCCGCGCTCGGTCACGCCGACCATCGCGGCGGTGCTCGTGCTCACGCCCTCAATCGGCTTCGGGCCGGTGTCGACCTCCTCGACGTACACGCCCGGCGCCAGGTACTCCGGCATCGCCGCCTCCTCGGTTCGGACCGGTCCGCCTCACGCCGCCGCCAGCACCACGTCGGGGGCCAGCACGACCCCCACCGCCGACACCCACACCACGACGACCCGCGGGGCGTACCCGGGGGCCGTCACCTCGACCCGGACCGGGGCCGGCAGCCCGCCGCCGGCCACCGCCCCGAGTTCCACCGCCAGCAGGTACTCGCCGCCCGGCAGTTCGTGGGCGAACGCGCGCGGGTGGAGCGGCCGCACCCGCAGCCCCGGCGGCGCCTCGCCCGCCGGCCCGACCACCCGCCCGCGGGCGGCGACGCGGTGCTCGACCGCCAGGTCGTCGGTGACCGTGTAGACCCGGCCGCCGGCCGTCACGTCGCGCCGCGCCCCCACGGCTCCCCCCGTCAGGTTGACGCCAGGATCTGGGCGGTGCGCACCTCGCGGGTGCGGACCGCGGCGACCGCGTCCGGCGGCCGGGCCGAGTCGATCGGCAGCACCTGCACGTGGTAGGAGACCGACAGCCGGTACGGCTCCTGCAGCGCCTGCCACAGCTGGGTGAGCACGTCGAGCGACTGCGGCTCCAGGGTCACGCGCACCTCGCGGCCGTCGGCGAGGAGCGGCGCCGACAGGTCGGCCCCGCGCAGCACCGGCGTGTCGTGGAACGTCTGCACCACGCGGCCGAGCAGCGCCTGGTCGGCCTCCGGGTCGCCGACCATCGGGGTGACGAGGTAGTACAGGTCGAGCGGGAGCGGGGTCCGCCCGAGCAGCCCGACCGCCGGCCGCGGCGGCGGGTGGTTCGCCAGGTCCGGGTTCCGCGCCACCCGGTACAGCCACAGCGACACCCCGAATTCGGCCGCCGTGGCCTGGGGCGAGTCGAGCGCGACCACGACCGACGGGTCGGGCAGCTGGTCGTCGGCCTCGTGCGCGAGCCGGGCCTCGAGCAGCGTGCGGAGGCTCCGACTGACCTCGCGGATGGCGGTGAATTCACTCATCGTGCGGTCGCACCCGGGCCGCCGCGGCGTTGGTCGGAGGAGCCGAATTCAGCGAATGGTGCGACAGTAACGATCATCCCGTTTGCACAGAAAGCACAATGTGGGGGATTTGCGCGTGCGACAGGGAACCCTGTCAGCAAACTCGTTCTAACCTGCGCAACCGCTAGAACCGGCGTGACCGGATCGCCACCGGCCGCGGCGGGTCGTCGTAATCCTGCTGCACCCGCCCGGGTCCGAGTGGTAGCGGCTGGGTGGAATGTGACGCCTCCGCCGGCCGTCCGCGGAAAGAAACAGTAGCTGGTTTGAAGGTCGGGCTCTGGTGAGGTTGCCGCGATCGTGGTAACATTCCACCCAAATCCCGCACCTTCACCAGGGGCCCCAATGAGCCTGACCCCGAGTCTCTGGTCCGTCCGACTCGGCGGCGAGCGGTTGGAGTCCCGCGACTGCCCGGCCGTCATCTTCGAGAACGATTATTCGCAGGACGTGTTCGGGTACTTCACTCCCGAGCGGCGGGCGCTGCTCGAGTACGCCGAACAGCAGCTCCTCCCCTACCTCCAGGACAACCTCGCGGCGATCGTCCCCGACCCGGCCCGCGGGAACAACTGGTCCTTCCAGTTCCTCAACACCGCGACCGGGCAGAACGTCGTCTTCAACAACCCGACCATCGGGACGAACGTCATCCGCATCTACGCCTGGGGCGCCCCGGCGAGCAGCTTCCCGAAGCCCGACACCCTCGCCACCGGCGGCTCGGTCGGGTTCAGCGCCCAGGGCTTCCCGGCGTGGTACGACACGATCCTCGCCCGCGGGCAGGCCGGGCGGCTCGCCGCCCCGTCCACCGACACGTCGGTCTTCGCCATCCGCATCGACGTGAACATGGACGTGCCGCTGTACGAGAGCGTCACCCCGCCCCCCCCCGGGTCGGCGTCGGACCTGGTCGGCACGCTCGAACACGAACTGCTGCACGGGCTCGGCTACACCGGCTCGAACCCCGCCACCGCGCGGTGGATCACCCCGGCACTGGAGTTCATCGGCCCGGCCGCGTTCGCCCTGACCGGCCAGCCGATCCCGGTCGGCGGCAGCCACCTCGCCCCCGGACTGACGTTCGACGGCGTGCCCGTGCTCATGGGGCCGTACCAGACGAACCGCCGGCTCACCCCCCTCGACACCGCCCTGCTCGCGGACATGGGGTGGGAGACGAACGTCCCGTCCCCGGGCCGCGGGGTGCTCGCGATGGGGGACGGGACGCCCCTTCCGGGCGACCCCGCGAACGACCCGCCCGGCGTCCTCGCCGGCCGGTTCGCCGTCGGCCAGGGCCGCGGCGAGGTCGCCGCGATCAGCAACCCCGACGGCTCGCCCGTCCTCCTCGTCACCCCGTTCCCCGACTTCACCGGCGGCGTCCGCACCGCGGCCGCGGACTTCAACCGCGACGGCATCCCGGACATCGTGGTCGGCACCGGACCCGGCACGACGGCCCGGGTCCGCGTCCTCGACGGGCGGGACGCGCGCGAGCTGTTCGCCTTCACCCCGTTCGGCGACTTCACCGGCGGCGTGTACGTCGCGGCCGGCGACCTGAACGGCGACCGCGTGGCCGACCTG
Source organism: Urbifossiella sp. (assembly GCA_035629595.1). Classification (GTDB taxonomy): domain Bacteria; phylum Planctomycetota; class Planctomycetia; order Gemmatales; family Gemmataceae; genus Urbifossiella. The sequence goes on from DASPHQ010000713.1 coordinate 5,700, forward strand.
GTCGTCTGCCCGGACGAGGGCGGCGGCCCGCGGGTGATCGCCCTCAGCGGCGGCGACAACTTCGCCAAGCTCGGCGACTTCCTCGGCATCGCCGACACGAACTTCCGCGGCGGCTGCCGGGTGGCGGTCGGGGACATCAACGGCGACGGGGTGGGCGACCTGATCGTCGCGGCCGGGGTCGGCGGCGGCCCCCGTATCGCCGGGTACGACGGGCGGACCATCGGGTCCGCCACGCCGACGAAGGTGTTCAACGACTTCTTCGCGTTCGAGGAGACGCTGCGGAACGGCGTGTTCATCGCGACCGGCGACGTGGACGCCGACGGGCTCGCGGACCTGATCGCCGGCGGCGGGCCGGGCGGCGGACCGCGGGTGCTCGTCTTCGGCGCGCGGGGTCTGATCGACGGCCGGGAGCAGAGGCTCGGCGACTTCTTCGCCGGGGACACCACCAGCCGCGGCGGCATCCGGGTGACCGCCCGCGACCTGAACGCCGACGGGCGGTTCGACGTGATCGTGGGGTCCGGCGACGACGCCGGGTCGCGGCTGAACGCGTACGACTCGAGCACCATGACCCCGAGCGGCGGAACCCCGAAGGAGGTGCTGTCGCTCGACTTCACCCAGCGGTTCCCCGGCGGGTTGTTCGTCGGCTGACCCCCGGCGCAGGCCGAAGGCACGACACACCGAGAGTCCCATGCCGAACCACGTTCCCGTGCCGACCCGCGCCCGCCGCCGCGTCCCGATCGCCCGCGCGCCCCGCCCGGCCCGGCTCGAAGTGTGGCTCCTCGAGGACCGCGTGGTGCCGGCGTCGATCTCGGTGCCAACCGAAGCGCTGTCGCTGCCGGCCGGCGCCCTCGGGCTGCCGTTCATCGCCCTCGCCACGCAGGGCAACGCGCCGCCGGTCGTGCGCTTCAACGACCCGCTCACCGGCGTGCGGCAGTTCCCCTTCGTCCCCTTCGACCCGGCCTTCATGGGCGGGGTGGAGCCGGCCGTCGGCGACGTGACCGGCGACGGCGTGGCCGACCTGGTCGTCGGGGCGGGGCCGGGCGGCGGGTCGCACGTCCGGGTGATCGACGGCCGCAGCGGCGTCGCGGTCGCCGGCCCGCTCGGCGGCTTCCTGGCGTTCGAGGCGGGGTTTAACGGCGGGGTCAAGGTGGCCGCGGCGGACGTCAACCGCGACGGGTTCGCCGACGTGATCGTGGCGGCGGGGGTCGGGGGCGGGCCGCGCGTCCGCGTCCTCAGCGGGGCGGACGGGGCCGTGCTCGCCGATTTCTTCGCCGCCGACGAGGGGATGCGGGCCGGCCTCTCGGTCGCGGCCGCGGACGTGAACCGCGACGGACTGGCGGACATCATCACCGCGGCGGGGGCCGGCGCGGTGGCGGAGGTGACGGTGTTCAGCGGCCTGGACCGGTCGCGGCTGTCCAGCTTCCTGGCGTTCGACCCGACGTTCACCCTCGGCGTGAGCCTGGCGGCCGCCGACCTGACCGGCGACGGTGCCGCCGACATCCTGGTCGGCTCGGGTCGCGGCGGCGCGCCGCGCGTCCGGGTGTTCGACGGCCCGTCCGGGGCGGTCGTCCACGACTTCTTCGCCTTCGACTCGTCGTTCCGCGGCGGGGCGAACGTGGCGGGCACCGACGTGGACGGCGACGGCCGGGCGGAGATCGTGACGGGGGCCGGGCCGGGCGGCGGGTCGCGGGTCCGGGTGCTCGACGCGGCGACCCTCGCCGAGCGGAGTTCCTACGCCGCGTTCTCCGCCCCGTTCGACGCCTCGGGGGTGGTCGTCGCCGGGCGCTGATACGGTTTCCAAGCCCGTCCCGGGGCGTTGCCCCGGGCTATGCTGTCCCAGGCCGTTGGCCTGAAAACCGAGGTGCCCTCTTCAGCCCGAAGGGCTGGGACAACATAGCCCGGGGCAACGCCCCGGGACGGGCTACTCCGACCGGGACCGCCGCGCGCCGCCGGCTCACGGCTGGATCGGGACGCCGTCCACGCCCGCCAGACCCTTCGCGTCCTCCAGCGCCAGCCGGTACGAGAACGCCCCCAGCATCTCGCCCGGCCGCTCGTGACACTTCGCGCACTGCCGGCCGGCGTAGATCCCGCTCACCGCCCGCAGCGCCCCGTCGCGCCGCTCCGCCTGCACCAGCTCGCCGCCGCCGCGGATCACCTCCAGCGCCTTCGACTCGAACTCGTCCGGCCGGCGCGTCTTCACCTCCGCCTTCCCCTTCTTCATCCCCGCCTCGGCCGCCCCGCCGGTGAGGTACACGACCGGCTCCGGGTTCTTCACCAGCCCCACCAGTCGCACCTCCTTCACCACCCACGCCTTGTTCTTCACCCCCGCCGGCGGCGGCACGTACGCCACCTCGCCCACCGCCCGCGCGAACGAGTAGTGCGCCTTCTTCGCGTCCGCCCCCGTCCGGATCGCCTCCGGCAACTCGGCCACCTGCGGCCCGCCGCGCGGGAGGTCGGCCTGCGACTTCGGCGGGGCAAGCACGTCCGTCAGCGGCGGCTCCATCCTGCTGAACCCGAACCCGGTCTGGTCGATGAATAGTTTGACGGCGTGGCGGTGGAGGTAGGCCAGCCCGGCCCGCTCGCCCTTGGTCGGCTCCTCGGCCGCGGGCTCGGGCGCCACCGGGGCCGCCCCGACGAGCAGGCCGGCGAGCGCGGCCAGCAGCAGGAACCGACCACCCGGGCGGGCGCCGGCGGGAACGCGTGCGGTCATGGTCGTCTCCTTCGGGGGTGCGCCCAGTATGCCCCCGCCCTCGGCCGCGCGACAAGCCCGCCGGCGCCGGCCGTTACGCCGCGGTTACACGCGGCGCAGCCGGGCGCCGACCAGGACGCCGACGAACCCGAGGAACGGGTTGGCGAGCGCCACCCACGCCGGCTGCTTGGCCTTCATCATCGCGTCCAGGTTCCCCACGTCGCCGGTCCGCTCCTCCGCCGGCGTTGAGGCGGCCCGCAGGACCGGCACCGCGAAGACCAGACCGATGACGAGCACCAGGCCGGCAAGCACCTTCGGGGGCGTCGCTGCGCGGGCGATGCGGGCGCAGACGTACCCGCCGACGACCGCCGCCACCGCCCCGAGCGCGAAGCTGACGACGGTCCACAGCAGCGACGGCTCGTAGCTCCCCGGCTCGAACGACCGCTCCTGACCGAGGACGAGGTACAGCCCGCTGAAGAGAAGGAAGAGAGTGGCAAACATCACCACGTAGCCGAGCACGACGCCGACGATCGCGCGTCCCATAGCCGCCTCCGATGTAGTAGGCACACTCCGTGTGCCGTCGCTGAGCCGAAGAACGGCACACGGAGTGTGCCTACGATGCTCGTTCGAAATCCTGGGTTTGAGCCCGGAGGGCGTCGGCGCGTAGCCCGGGGTGCAACCCCGGGCGGCCTGGGCGGTGTCCGCTCTCCGTCGCTCCTACGAACCACGCCATCGCCCGCCCGGGGTTGCCAACCTATTGCAAACGTGGGAGGGGGTTGTCTCTAAACGACTTAGGGAATCAGGGGATAGGTGCCGCGGGCGGATCGTCCGACTTGGGTCGATCTAATATCCGCCTGACAGCCCCAAACCTCAGCG
>DASPHQ010000714.1:0-11842 GCA_035629595.1 Urbifossiella sp.
CGCCAGCGCTCGCCCCACCGGCCGGCCGTCAGGAGGATCACCTTCTCGCCTGGCGCCAGGCAGCTCGACACTGCCGACTCCATCCCGCCGGTCCCGGAACTGGTGATGGTGAAGACCGGGTTGGCGGTCCGGAACACGTACTTCAGATCCTCCGTGACCTCGGCCAGGATCGCCTTGGCCTCGGCGGAGCGGTGGTACGTGACCGGTCGTGCCAGTTCTAGCAGCGTCTCCTCGGGAACCGGGGTCGGGCCGGGGGTGAACAGGCGGGGCTTCATCAGCGGTTGCGTCCTAGTGTGGGGAGGCGGGAACCGGCTCATTCTAAGGACGCGCCCACCGACCGGCCGGGTTCGCACCGTCCCGACAGTGGGAAACTGGAGCGAACGGGTGGGTGATGCCGATAGTACCAGTTGACCCGCGCCCGCGAGGCCCGCATGACCGTCACTTCCCGCTGCGGTCTGCTCCTCGCCCTGACGCTCCCGGCGTTCGGCTGCGCCGTGTTCGCCCAGAAGACGCCGACGCCAGCGGCCCGGATCAATGAGGCCGAACTCGCCGCGACGCCGCCGCAGCCCGGCGTGCGCCACTACCTGATCGTGTACGGCTCCCAGAAGAAGACCCGCAACCCTGCCTACACCCACACTTGGGCCACGCTCGTGACCACGACCGAGGCCGACGGCGGCCCGCCGATCGTGTCCGAGGAGACGATCAGCTGGCTGCCGGTCGAGCTGCCGATCCAGGCGCTGAGCCGCGAGGTCGTGCCGGGGCGGAACTACGGCCTGCACGAAACCATGCGCGAAATGCTCGACACGAAACAGGACGTGGCCCTGTGGGGGCCGTACGAGGTGTGGCACGGGTTCGCGCACCGGTACCGGGTCCAGAAGGCGTTCCTGGAGGGCGGCACCGTCGGCTACCAGTGCATCGACACGTGGGGGGAGGCCGGGCGGACGGGGAACGGGTGCGACTGCATCCACGCCATCACCGACATGGACCCCGTCTACCCGCGGTCCCGTTACCCCCTGCTCCTCTACGGGCAGCCGGCGTCGTCTCGGGTCGTCCGCCGGATCATGCACTCGCCCGTGCCCATCAACCCGCGCACGACCCACGACTGGCTCCTCCCGCGGCTCGGCCTCGACCAGTACCCGATCGAGCACCGCGAGTACCACGGCCGGGTCGAGACCTACGACCCCACGTCCGGGCGGGCCGGGCTGGAGTACGTGGCCCCGCCGCTGCGTCCGGCGGCGGAGCCGGTGCCCAAGGCGCCCGTCCCCGATCCCAAGACCGGCGAGCCGACGAACGGCAAGAAGCTCGGCAACGGTAAGTCGGCCCCGTGACCCGCGCGAACCCGTGGGGCGGGCGGCCGGTCTACCAGCAACCCCGTGCCCGGAAGGAGGTGACCCGTGCGACCGATTGCGAGCGCAACCCGCGTCGTGGCGTCGAGTGGGTTTCTCACCTTATCTTCCCGAGGCAGCGCGAGTGACGAACTGGACGGACGTGACGGATGAGCCCGGCCCCGAGGACGGGACCGACCCGAAGGAGTGGCACCGGAAGCCGTGGGACGCCCCGAAGGCGGCCGGCCGCAAGGCCCGGCAGCTGTGCGGGCAGGTGGCGGACGCTCTGCACGCGGCGGTCGGCGGCTGTGCCGACCCGGTGGTGCAGGCGCTGACGGTAGTGGGCGTGACGCCGGCCCCGCACACGGGCCGGCTACGGGTGACGCTGGCGCTGCCGGCCGACGGCGGCGTTGGCCGGGCCGACGCGGAGGCGGGGCTGGCCCGCGCCGCCGGTCGGCTGCGCGGCGAGGTCGCCGCCGCGGTCCACCGCCGGCACGCCCCGGAACTGGTATTCGAAGTGGTGTGACCTCACCCGGCCGCCGGCTCACCCCCGGCGGCCGGCTCGTTTACCGGACCGGCCTCGCGGCCGAAGCGCACGCGCACCCACTCCCGGAACCTCCGCGTCACCTCGTTCTGATACGCCGTCTCGCGAGCTTCCCGGAGGAAGGGAATCAGCTCGGCCGGGTCGAGACCCGGAAACGTCGGCGTCGTCGGAACCTCGTCGTAGCGGCCGGTCGCGCTGCGGACGCGGACGCGCAAGTCGTCACCGTCCAGCCGCCACAACTCAACGACGCCGAGCTTGGCGTAGACGCCGAATCGGTCGAGGGAACTGTGCGTGACATCGACCTCGACGGCAAGGTCGGGGGGCGGGTGAATGCGGAGGTCGAGACGCTTGACACCGGCGATGGCGGTCGCGTTGCCGATCCAGTAGCACTTGTCCGGCTCGATCGCCCTCTTTAACCGCTTGCGGCCAATGGTCACCGATCCGCCGCGGACGAGCGGTAGCCCAAGCTCCTCGGTCAGCACCTCGATCAGGTGGCCGAGGAAGTTGGAATCCTTGTCGTGTTCGAGCCCGATGGTCATGATTTCGAGCTCCCCGCGGTCGAAGGCGAAGCGGACCGAGCGGTTGAAGCGCATCGCGTGACGCATCCGGCGGAAGTCGTCCCACGACACACCCATGAGGAACACCCGGTCGCGCGGCGACTTGTTGCTCCGGGTCGGTGGCGGGGTGGCGGTCGGTGTCATCGTGTTCTCCTCCCCACAATCGTACCCGACACCTCGCCCAGAATCACGCGAAGGATTCGGCCCGGCGGCGGACAATACCCGGGTGCGACCGCGACCCCGGGGGCGGGATGAGCGACGGCGGGCGGGCGTGGCGGGAGCGGGCCGTCCGGGACGCCGTCCTGGCCGGCGACGCCGCCGCCTGGCGCGGGTGGTACGACGACCACGCCCCCGCCCTCGCCGCCTACGTCCGCTGGCGGTGCGGCGGGCTGCCGGACCTCGCCGACGACGTGCTGCAAGAGACGTGGCTCGTGGCCGTCCGCCGGCTGCGGGCGTTCGACCCGGCCGCGGGGCCGTTCGCCGCGTGGCTCGCCGGCATCGCCGCGAACGCCGTCCGCAACGCGCTGCGGTCGCGCCGGCGGAAGCCGACCCGGCCGCTGACGGACGCGCCCGAACCCGGTTCGGACCCGACCGCCGGCGCCACCGCGGAACGGGTCGCGGCGGCGCTCGCGGCCCTCCCCGCGCACTACGAGGCGGTGCTGCGGGCGAAGTACCTGGACCGCCGCACGGTGGACGAGATCGCGGCCGAGCAGGGCGTCAGCCCGCAGGGCGTCAGCCCGAAGGGAATCGAGTCGCTGTTGGGCCGCGCCCGGCAGGCGTTCCGCGAGGCGTTCGAGGCCGACCATGACTGACCCCGACGACCTGGAATCGCTCCTCGCCCCGCGTCCGACACCCGAGCCGCGCCCCGGCTTCGACGCCGCACTGTTCGCGCAGACGGAACGGGCGCTGGCCCGCCGCTGGCACCTCCGGCGCGCCAGCCGCGCGGCGGTGGTCGCGGGGGTGTTCGCCGTCGGCGGACTCCTGGGGTGGGGCCTTCGGCCCGTACCGCCGGCGCCCGACAGCGATCCCGCGGAGCCGCGGGTGGAGGTCGTCATCGTTCCGGTCGTGGTGCCGGTCTCGGTGCCCACCGAGTCCGCCCCGGTCGCTGTGGTGACGGCGGAGCCGACCACCGCCGCGGCCGCCGAGTTACTCGCCGAACAGGCCGACGACCCGGCCCGCGCGGCGCGCCTGTACCGCATCGCCGGCGACCGTTTCCTCCTCGACGCCCAGGACTTCCGCAACTCCCGCCGGTGCTACCGCCTCTCACTCGCCCGCGCCGGGGACGGCGGCCTCCGACCCGCGGCGGACGACAGCTGGTTGCTGGCGGACTTGAAGGTCTCCCTCCTGAAGGAGCGACACGATGCGACGAAGAACGACGGCTAGCGCCCTGCTCGCCGTGGCCCTGCTGGCGGGGGGGGCGGCGGGTCAGCCCCCTGCCGTGCCACCGGACCCGACCGACGCGCTGATTAAAAAGGCGCTGGCGAACGACCCCGACGTGCAGGTGGCGCGGGCCAAGCTGGCCCTCGCCGAGGCCGAGGTGGCGAAGGCCCGGCAGGTGACCGTCGGCCGTGTGCTCGCGCTGCGGGACACGGTCGCACAGTACCAGCAGTCGGTGAAGGTCCTGGACGAAGAGGCGTCGCTCGCGGCAATGGCGGCGAAAAACGGTGGTTTGGGCCGCGATGTCGTAGCCCAATACCAGGGGAAGCTCGCGGCTGCCCGCGCTGTGCTGGCGCGGGCCGAGACCGAACTCCGCCTCCTGACCGGGGACGGGCCGAAGGCGGCCGCGATGAACGCGACCAACACCTCCGCTACCCTTGCGGCGCTCCTCGCGTCTGGGACCGACACCGACCCCCAAACCGTTGCCCGCGCGCGGGCGTACCTCAGCCGGTCGGTCGATACGAAAGTGTCGTCCGGCCCGATCCCGGACCAGATTCGGGCGGCCCTCGACAAGAGGGTCCGACTCGGGAACAAGGGCGACGGCATCGCCCTCGACGCGGCGATGGTGGTGTTCAAGAAGGAAGCCGGGCTCGACGTGCCGATCCGCCCGACGCCGTCGCCGATGCCGCGGATCGTCCTCGACGGCGAGGAACTGCCGATCGGGGCGTGGTTCCAGATGTTCCAGGACCACGGCGGGCACCGCGACGGGTTCGCGTTCTACGTCCGCGACTACGGCCTCCTCGTCGCCAACCGCCAAACCGCCCCGCCGGACGCGATGACGCTCACCGAGTTCTGGCACACCCGGCTGGTCGCGGCGAAGCAGCCGGAGCCGAAGCAGCCGGACGCGAACGTCAAGTGGCGGGAGTTCCCCCACGACAAGTTGCCGGCGGTGCTTAAGGTCAAGGCGGGTGAGGGAATCGCGATCCCGCTGCCGGTGAAGCAGGCGGAAGTCGAGGACGCGAAGGCCGGGTCCGACAACCCGGCGATCATGCCGCGAATCCACGGGAACGAGAAGACCGGGAGCGTGACGGTGATGATCTACTCGGAGCGACCGGGGAAGGCCCGGGTGACGTGGGACGTGACCGACGCGACCGGCCGGCGGTTCACCGAGCGCGGCCGCGAGGTCGAATTCGAGTGATGTGCTCGGGGCTTCGCCGCTCGCGGCGTTGCAGGACATGCCCTGCAACGCCGCGAGCGGCGAAGACCCGAGCCCCCTTACCGCCCCTGGTTCCAGTAAATCCGCACGTTCTTCGTCGCCCGGCCGCAGGCGATGATGTCCACCTTGCCGTCCCCGTCGAGGTCGGCGGTGGTCAGGTCTTCGACCGCCACGCTGCCCTCGTCCACGAGCTGCCGCGTCCACGCGCCGCCGGCGTGCGTGTAGACGCGGACGCCCGACTTCTCGGTGAACGTGTCGCCGGCCTTCGGGTTCGGGTTGTCGCGGACGCCGATGACCAGCTCGTCGCCCGGCACGCCGTCCAGGTCCGCGAACGCGACCGCGTGGCCCCAGCGGAGCTTGTCGTCGATCACCTGCCGGTCCCACAGCTCGCCGGCGCCCTTCGTGTAGGTCACCACCTGGTTCCCGTGCCACGGCTCGATGGCGCCGATCACCGCCTTGCCGCCGACCGTCCCCATCTTGATTTCGCTCGCCCCGCGGCTCCCGGTCGGGGTCGTCTGGTTCCCCGCGCCGACTTTCGTGGCCTGCCACTTCGGCCGGGCGGGGCTCAGGCGGTACACCCCCTCGTAGCTGGTCACCAGGATGTCACTTCCGGACGAGCCACCGATCGGCGCGAAGTTGTGCATCACGTGTAGGTCATCGAACAGCACCTCGGCCTTCCACCGCTCCGACTTCTCGGGCTCGGCCGGCACCTTGTACGCCATCACCCGCACCGGCCGGCCGTCGAGCCAATTCCCCTTCTGCGTCGCGTCGCGGCCCATCAGCGGGACGTGCACCACCTCCGGCTTGCCGTCGCCGTCGATGTCGAAGGCGCGCACCCGGTGGACGGTCGGCTCGTCGCACGGGATGGGGAATAAGGTCCACTCGTCGTCGAGGCTCCTGCCGCGCTTCAGCCACTGGAGGGTGCCGGGGTTGGCGGTGTCGAACGGCCGCCACGCCGCCCCCAGCACCACGTCGAGCTTCCCGTCGCCGTCCACGTCGAGGACCGCGGCGGTGACGTTGTCCGGGCGGCTCTTGCCGTCGAGAATGACGCGCTTCTTCCACGTCGGGTTCTCGTACCAGACCACCTTCTCCTTGTCGACGACGAGGATGTCGGGCTTCGTGTCGTTGTTCAGGTCGGCGGTGAGGACGGCGTAGCCGATTGCGAGCTTGGCGTCGATCTCCTGGGTGCGGAACCGGAGGGGGGCGTCGGGGCGGGCGGCGTAACCGGCCGTGGCGGCGAGCCCGGCGAGTAAGAATCCGGCGAGCCGCATGGGAACACCCTCGGAGTGTGAACTAGGGTTGACAGGATTGAGGCGTGCCCCCAGTCTACCCACCCGGCACCGGCCGTCATCCCGACCGCCTCCCGCCGCGGTCCGGGGGGTCGGCCGGGTTGACCGGGCCGTTCGGATCGGGACAATGATGTGGTCGGGTCTATCCCCGCCACGGAAGGATGGACGCATGACCACCCCCGCCTCGCACCGCCCGGCCCGGGAGTGGCTGCTGCTGGTGGTGGCTCTGGCGATCGTCGGCGGAGCGGTGGTGCCGTTGTGGCACCTCGCCGGCGGCGAGAGCCGCGAGGACTTTGCCGCCAAGTGGACGCCGGAACGGCTGCGGGCGCTATTCCTCGGCCCCGAGCAGGTGTTGTGCTACCTCGCGTTCGTGTGGGCGGCGCTGATCCTGCAGAGCCGCTACCGCGAGGTGTGGCGGCAGCGGCAGGCGTTCGGCTTCGGCCTCCTTCCCGACGAGGAGGGCGCCCGCATCCTGCCGGAGGACGCCCGGCCGCTGGCGCGGAAGGTCGAGCACGTGACCGGCCGGCGGCCGTTCATCCTGGCGAACATGATCCGCCTCGGCCTCGGCAAGTACGCCATCTCGAAGTCCGCGCCCGACGTGGCCGAGGTGGTCCGCAGCCAGGCCGACGTGGAGACGAGCCGGCTCGTCAGCACGATGGGGACGGTCCACTACCTCGCCTGGGCGATCCCGGCGGTCGGCTTCGTGGGCACCGTGCGGGGGTTGGCGGGGGCGTTCGGCATGGCCGGCGTGACCGACGTGAACATGGCCGACTTCACCCGCCAGGCGACCGACCAGCTGAAGATCGCGTTCGACTGCACGCTGGTGGCGCTGCTGTTGAGCCTGGTGCTGATGTACCTCGTCCACACGGTCCAGCGTGCGGAAGAGACGCTCGTCGTGGACGCGCAGGAGTATTGCCAGGAGCACCTGTTGCTGAGGCTGTACGACCCGGGTTGAGAGTGTGACGGCGTGTGGTGTTGCGGCTTGATTCCCACGGGCGCCCACCGATGCTGTGGTCGAGGAAAGCTCCTCCGGTTCACGACAAATCCCGCGTCGTCGGGATTGACCTGACCGCGTCGCGCGTCCGGGCCGTGGCCGTCGGCGGCGGGAAGGTGCGCGTCCTCGTCCTCGACGACCCCGCGGAAGAACTCGTCCTCGCCGTCGCCGGCGACCGCCGCACCCCCGAGGCCGGCCACCCCGGGGCCGCGCTCCGGCGCGCGGCGCCGCACGCCGTCGGGCTCGGGTTCCTGCCGGCCGTCGGGCAGCCGCGCGAGTTCCCCGCCGGCCGCCACTCGCTCACCGCCGACGCGCTCGTCGAACTCGTCCTGGCGAAGGCCGGTGCCACCATCGCCGCGGAGACCGACGCCGCGGGGCTGGTCGTGCCGTCGTACCTGACGGCGCCGCAGGCGGTGAGGCTGGCGGCCCTCGCGGCGAAGGCCAGGGTGCCGCTGAAGGGGACGGCTGCGGCGGCACTCGCGGTCGCTGCCCACCGGGCGAACGCTGTGCTGAGCGGCCGGCCGGGCACGACCGCCGACGGCAACGTCATCCCGCTCCGCCCAGGTGCCACCGGGCCGGGGGCCGCCGTCGTCATCGACGCCGACGAGTTCGCCCTGACGGCGACGGTGGTCCAGGTGGACCGCGGGACGGTGAGGACCGTCGCCGCCGGGCACTGGCCGCACGCCGGCCTCAAGACGTGGATGGACCGGCTCATCGACGGCGTCTCCGACCGCTGCGTCCGCGTCTGCCGCCGCGACCCGCGCGATTCGGCCGACGCCGAACAGGCGCTGTTCGAGCAGCTCGACGGCACGCTCGACGGCTACCGGACGGCCGGCGTGGCGGCGCTGACGGCGCGGATCGGGCACTGGTACCAGGACCTGTCCGAACCGGCCGAGGACTTCGAGCAGCACACCGCGGCGCTGGCCCGCTCCGCCGCCGAAACTGTCCGCGAGTTCGTCGCCGCGTCCGGGGTGCCGGTGCCGCCGCGGGTCGTGTGGCTGACGCACGCCGCCGGCCGGCTGCCGGGCTTCGGCCGGGCCGTTCACCTCCACACGCCCGAGGGGACCGCGGTGGAGGTGCTGCCGCCGGGGGCCGTCGCCCACGCCGCGGCGGCGCTCGTGCCGCGCTGGAACGCGGGCGAACTGCCACGCTCCCACCTCGACGGCTCGATCCCCCTCCCGGCCGACGTGGCGGCGTCGGTGAGTATCTCGCCCCGCTCCTCAACCCAGCGCTGATTGACCCCCTTAAGCCCACCCGCCGCGGCGGGTGGACTTCGCCCGACCCCGCGGAGCCACCCCGATGCGCGTCCGGCACAAGCAGCCCACCCTGGTCAGCATGTGGATGCTGGACGTGTTCTGCTGCGCCCTCGGCTGCGTCACCCTGCTGTGGCTCCTCAACACCCGCCAGGCCGCCGACCAGACCACCGCCGCACAGGCCGCCTTCTCAGACCTTGCCCACGTCCGCGACGACCTGAAACTCGCCCTGACGAACCTCGACTCCACGAAGCTGCGGCTGAACTCGGAGGTGAAGAACCTCACCACCGAGCTCGGCGCCGTGCGGGTGGAGAAGGCCGACCTCGCCCGGAACCTCGGCATCGCCCGCGACGAGGCGAAGGCCGCCCGCGAACTGCTCGACGCCACCAAGACGGCCCTGAACGCCACCGAGAAGAAGCTCGACGCCACCGCCAACGATTTGGTCGTTGCCCGCAAGAAGAACGACGACGCGGACGACCAGCTGCGCCGCAAGCAGAAGGACGCCGACGCCCTGGCCCGCAAGGCGGCGATGGCCGCGGCCCACGCGGACGACCTGGCCCGGCTCGTCCGCACCACCGAGGAGGAGCGCGCCGCCCTCGACCGCCGCGCCGCCGACCTGCGCGTCACGCTCGCCGACCTCGACGCGCGGCTGGCGTCGTCCGCGGCGGACGCCAAGGCGATGGCGACGAAGTCGGCCGCGGACCTGACCGCGACGCGGACTGTCGCCGAGAAGGCCGCCGCCGACGCGGCCGCGGCGAAGGCGGCCGCGACCAAGGCCGACGCCGACCTGCTCGCCGCCCGCGGCCAGATCCGCGACCTCCGCAAGCAGGTGGACGACGCCAACGCCACGATCATCGACCTCCAGGGGGACAAGGCCAAGCTCGCGGACAAGGTGAACAAGCTCGACCCGAACGACGAGAAGCGGTTCGCCGGCATCTCGATGACGGGGCGGAACGTGGTGTTCCTGGTGGACACGTCCGGGAGCATGGAGAAGACCGACAGCGTGACCGCCGCCCCGATGAAGTGGCCGAACGTGTGCGACACCATCGCCCGCGTCATGCGCAGCGTGCCGACCATCGAGCAGTACCAGGTGATCGTGTTCGCGAAGGAGGCGCGGTGGCTGTTCGCCGGCGGCGCGTGGCGGCGCTACGAGGGGGAGAAGAGCGTGGCCGAGGTGCGCGAGGCGCTCGGCCGCATCAAGCCGGCCGACGGCACCAACATGCACGCCGGGTTCGACCTGGCGTTCGGCCTCCGCCCGCGCGGGCTCGACACCATCTACCTGTTCTCGGACGGGCTGCCGAACATCGGGCCGGGCCTGTCGCCGGCGCAGGAGGCGATGGTGCCGCCGCTGGAGGAGACGCGGCAGGCGGAGATCATGGGGCGGTTCATCCGCGAGAAGCTCCGCTCGACGTGGAACCCGGGCGCGGCGGGCCGGGTGCGCATCCACTCGATCGGGTTCTACTACGAGAGCCCCGACCTGGGGGCGTTCCTGTGGGCGCTGGCCCGCGAGAACGACGGCAGCTTCGTGGGGATGAGCCGGCCGTAGCTGGCTCGAGGATTCGCCGCTTGCGGCGTTGCAGGGGGTGCTCTGCAACGCCGCAAGCGGCGAAGCCCGTGCCCTCGTCCGCGCTATTCCCCGCTCCTATCCTGACCGCGTCCACCCCCGCACGGAGGCACCTTCGCATGGCCGCGGTTCAGCCGGTGTCGGTCGGCCCGTACAACGTCGGGGCCGGCAGCCCGCTCCTGTGGATTTGCGGCCCCTGCGTGATCGAGAGCCGCGACTTCACCCTCGGCGTTGCCGTGCGCCTCAAACAACTCGCCGACCGGCTCGCGCTGCCGCTCGTTTTCAAGGCGTCGTTCGACAAGGCCAACCGCTCCTCCGGCAAGTCGTTCCGCGGAGTCGGCCTCCACGACGGGCTCGCCGTCCTCGACGCCGTGCGCAAGAAAACCGGCCTCCCCGTCACCACCGACATCCACGACGCCGCCCAGGCCGCGCCCGCCGCCGAGGTGTGCGAAATCCTGCAGGTCCCCGCCTTCCTCGCGCGGCAGACCGACCTGCTGGAGGCGTGCGGCAAGACCGGCCGCGTCGTGAACGTGAAGAAGGGGCAGTTCATGGCCCCGTGGGACATGAAGAACGTCGTCGCCAAGCTGGCCGAGGTCGGCAACCGCCGCGTCCTCCTCACCGAGCGCGGCACCACGTTCGGCTACGGGCTCCTCGTCAACGACATGCGCAGCGTGCCGTGGATGCAGCAAACCGGCGCCCCGGTGATCTTCGACGCCACCCACAGCGTACAGACTCCGGGGGCGCTCGGGGACCGCACCGGCGGCGACCGCACGATGGTCCCGGTCCTCGCCCGCGCCGCCGTCGCCGCCGGGTGCGACGGGCTGTTCGTCGAGACGCACCCGACGCCCGACACCGCCCCCAGCGACGGGCCGAACATGGTCCCCCTCGACGAGCTGGAAACCCTGATCCGCACGTGCCTCCGCCTCCGGGCCGCCCTCGCCGCCGCCGACTCCACGGGTCCGCCTTCATGAACCGGTCCGGCCGCCTCCTCGCCGTACTCGTCGCCCTCCCCCTCGTCGGCTGCTCGAAGCCGGACCCGCGCACCGCTCCGGCTTCTGGCGGTAACGCGGCCGCGAATGCCGACCCGTGGGAGGCCGCGGCGAAGCGGCTGGCGAAGGAGACCGACCCGGCCGGCACCCGCGGGGCGCTCAACAAGCTCGCCGAAGACCTGGCCGCGCGGCCGGACGTGCCCGCCCCGCCGGCACTGACCGCCGACGCCGAGAAGGCTCTCGTCGCGCTCGCCCGGCTGGCGCCCGAGGACGTGGAAGTCGTCCGCCCGGCGGCGTACACCACCGGCGACGCGGTCTACCTCGCCGAGTGCCTGTACCTCCGCGACGCGGCCCGCTCCCTCGACCCGGTCGGGCTGCCGCCGGCCGAGCAGGCGCGGGCCGCGTTCGCCTGGGTGTGCCGCCAGGTGTACCTCCGCCCGTGGCTGACCGACGACGGCCGGTTCGTCCCCGCCGTGCCGCCGACCTACGTCCTCCGCCGCGGCTGGGGCAGCGGCCTCGAGCGCGCCACCGTCGCGCTCGCCCTGTTCCAGCAGCTCGGCCTCGACGCCGGGCTGGTCGGCCCGCCGGACGCCGCGGACAAGTCGGTCGGGTACGCGCCGCCGTGGCTCACCGTCGCGGAGTCGCCCACCGCCGCCGGCCCGTTCTTCGCCGTCGCCGTGCGCGCCGGGGCCGACGTGCTCCTGTTCGACCCGTTCGCCGGCCGGGCGTTCCCG
>DASPHQ010000715.1:0-2003 GCA_035629595.1 Urbifossiella sp.
CGCGGCCGCCGCGAACTCCCCAGCGGCCGCGTGGGCCCGCGCGAGGGCGGCGTCGAGGACGTGCCGGCGGTCGTAGTACGGTGCCTCGAACCGCTGGAGGTGCGGGATCTCGGCCAGCGCCCGGCGGAGGAATCCCGACCGGATCGCCCCGCGCCGCGAAGTCCACGTCATAAGGTCGCCGCGGAGCAGCCCCGCCAGCACGCGCCCGCGGGAGAGGAACCGGTCCGTCAGCGCGCAAATCTCCCGCACGACCTGGGACGGGCGCATGGCGGACGGGAAGTGGACCGGGCGGACGTTGCACCGGCGGTAGTCGGTCGAGAAGATCCTCCCCTCGGCCGCGAGCCGGCGGTGGTATTCGGTCCCCGGGTACGGGACGGCGATCTGTGGGGTCATGTGCCGCACCCCGAGCGACTCGAGGTACCGCGCCGTCCGCGCCCCAACCCCGGGCCGGTCGCCGTCGTTCCCGATCATGATGAGCGCGACCACGTCCATTCCCGCCCCCTGGACGGCCCGGACCGCGGCCTCAATCTTGTCGGTGTCACTCCGCTTGTTCATCGACTTCAAGCTCTCGGGGTTGACGCTCTCGATTCCCAGGTAGACGTTCGTGAACCCCGCCCGCCGCATCAGGGCCAGCAGCTCCGGGTCGCGGGCGACTTCCACGCGGGACTGGACGACGAACCGGCACGGGAGGCGGGCGTCACCCAGCGCGCGGAGGAAGTCCTTCGTCGCCGCGGGCTGCTGCCCGAAGTTGTCGTCGATCAGCCAGACCCGCGGCTTCACGAACGGGAACCGGTAGAACCCGAGTTGGTAGCGGAGGTCCGCGACCACCGCCTCGGCCGACCGGTAGCTCATCCGCGGGTTGTCGGCGAGCGGGATGGAGCAGAAGTGGCAACTGAACCCGCACCCCCGGGAGTGGTACGAGAGGGGGAGCTGGGTGGCGGGTGCGGCCGGGTGCCAGCGGACCCCCACCACGTGAGCGCGGTACCCGGCGACGGCGTCGAGGTCCGGCAGGTGGTTGATGCCTGTCGTCCCGGCCGCGGGGTTGTTGACCACCTCGCCCGTGACCGGGTGGCGGAAGGACACGCCGGGTGTGGTGGGGGTCGTGACCCCGCGGCTGAGCTCCTCGACAAGGGCCGGGAACGCGTCCTCGGCGTACCCGCGGACCACGTAGTCCACGTGGCGCAACCCGTCCCGCACGTTCATAGTGACGTGGTGCCCGCCCGCCACCAAGGGGGTGGTCGGGTACAGCCGCCGGACCCGGGCGGCCATCGCGTACCCCACCTGGTGGGTTAGGGTCGTGTTCAGGCTCAGCCCGATCAAGTCCGCCCCCGCAAGGCGGCCGTAGTCGATCGGCGCCACCATCTCGCTCCAGACCACCGCCTCATGCCCCGCGCGGCGGAGGATGCCGGCGAGGATCGGCGGCCCGAGGTGCGGCGTGCGGATGTTCGCGTGGAACCAGTGGAAGTCAATCGGAGCGGGTTCCAGGATCGCGACCTTCATCGCCCGGTCTCCTTGTAGATCAGGCCGCCAGCGACGCGCCCGTCAGGTAAAGTTCCGATGTGGGTATGGGACGGAGTCGAACCTGGCCGCGTCGCTCCGGCGTCACCTGCCCTTCGGCGCAGAAAGAACGACTCCATCGCCTGCCTCACAACGCTCGAGTGCCCACCCGCCGCGGCATTGAATGACTGGCACAGCATCCAGTCAGCCTGTCCGAGACGGCGTTGCCCTCACCAAAATGTCTTGTCAAGGCGTTGGGTTGAGGTTACCCACAGGCTCGTGCCGCCGCAAGCATCGACCGGAGAGGATGGCTGTGCAGTGAAGGTCGCAATCCGTGAGGGAAAGGGGCAACCGCTGACCCGCCAACGACTGAGGGATTTGCGACCCTATTGCGACGCGGAGCGCCTCGCCTTCAGGGATCCATGCCGAGAACCACAGAAGTGCTGGAACAATAGGGGAGATACGAAGTCGGGTTACGAGTAACTGTTCTTTCCGCGACTTCCTCA
>DASPHQ010000716.1:0-7498 GCA_035629595.1 Urbifossiella sp.
CGGGGAGCAGCTTCATGCACGCCGGCAGGTTCGTCACCTCGAACGCCATGTAATCCTGCTCCGCGTAGCTCAGCGGCTCCGTGATCTCCACCTCCGCCAAGTCCACCCACGGGTGCGTCGCCTCGTCCCACGGCTCCAGCGGGTTGCGGATCACGTCCGGGTCGTCGGGCCTCACGTCGTGCCACTGGATTTGCAGGACGTGCCGCACCGGGCCGGCCTTCAGCCGGGCGTACCACTCCTCGCGGAGATAATCCACCGGCCGCGGCTCGCCCTGCGCCGCGTGCTGGTCGGCGGCCGTCTCGGCGAGCTTCACGTCGGCCGCGACCTGCGCCACCCACTTCGGGTCGGGCGGGAACGGGTCGTATTCGGGCGCGCGGTCGCCGGGGATGAGGCGGAAGCGGACGTAGCGCGGCACCCCGTCCTTGGCGCGCCAGTCGAACGGCGTCTGGCTGTGGTAGTACATGGTGGCGTTCGACTGCGGGGTGCGGAACTGCGCGTCGGCGGCCGACTTCCGCCCGTCGCCGTACTTGCGGTGGTAGGCACGGTAGTGGATAAGGTTGTCGGTGCTGCGGAACATCGACTCCTTGATGCGGGTGCCGACGAACTCCAGGAAGCTGCTGGCGTTCCAGAAGAAGCAGTGGCGGCCGGTGTTCATCTGGAGGTCGAGCGGGCTCGTGAACGGCGTGTCGGCGAACTTGAGGCTGCCGCTACGGACCTGGCTCATCGCCTCGTCGAGGTAGCCGGCGGCGCCGTGGCGGATGCGGCACGGGAACTCGCGGCCGGGCTCGAAGAAGTCCGACGCGGGGAATTTGGGGTCGCTCACGATGCGGAGCTTGCCGCGGCCGCCGCAGCCGGCGTTGTGCGACATGCGGCGGCGGAACACGTTGATCCACAGGATGACGGTGACGATGAAGAATCGGGCGGCGAGCCAAAGCTTCGCACGCTCCCAAAACGCTCGCATGGGCGACGGTCTCCGGTGGTTCAGTGTCTTCCGCCGCTCGCAGCGGTGCATCGCGATTCGAACAGCCGCGCCCCCTGCGCCGCCGCGACGGCCCGCGCCGCCTCCAACATCACAGTAGCGCCGGCGGCGTCCCCCTCGTCGGCGAGGAACGCGGCCTCGCGGCGCAGCAGCTCGCTCTCGAACGCCCGCTGGCCGAGGCGGTCGTTGTGGTCGCGGCCGCGCGCCAGCGCCGCCCGCGCCTCCGCGCGGCTCCCCGACCGCCACAGCGCCTCGGCCAGCTCGCCGAGGAAGCACGTGTGCAGAATCCCCGAGCCGATGGCGTCGCACCCGGCGAGCGCGTCGCGGAGGAACGGCACCGCCTCGGCCGGCTTCCCGTCCTGCGCCAGGAGCATGCCGCGGAGCCCGAGCCCCAGCGCCAGCCAGAAGGCGTACGACTCCTCGGCCGAAATCGCAACGACCTCCTCGGCGAGTGCCCGGCTCTCGGCCGTCCACCCGCCGAGGGAGTAGAGGAAAGCCGCGTGCCAGCGCGTGGCCACCCGCGTGAACTTGTCGTTCACCTCGTCCGCGAGGTCGAGCGCCCGCCGCTGCCACCCGCGGGCCTCGTCCGGCCGGCCGAGCACCAGGTGCGCCCACGCCACGTAGCACGTCATCAGCGGGCCGCCGTTCTGGCCGAACGCCGCGGCGTGCACCCGGCTCGGCTCGACCCGGTACGCCGCCACCCCGCGCGTCGACATCTCGAGCGACTCCGCGAAGTTCCCGGCCCACCACTCGCTCGCGCAGCGCGACCAGTACCCCTCGGCCTTGTAGCTGTCATCGCGGTCCGCGGCCAGCGCCAGAATCTCCTTGGTGGCCGCGACCGCGGCGTCGGACTGGCCGCGGATGAAGCGGACGGCCCACGAGATCATCAGGACGTGGAACAGCGGCGCCGCCGGCCCGAGCCGCTCGCACAGGGCGCGGGCGCGGGCGATGTGCTCCTCCACCTCCGGGGCCGCGTACCCGCGCACCGCGATGAAGCTCGCCGCCAGCGGCAGCCGGAACTGCAGCTCGTCGCCGTCGCGCTCCGCCCCCTCGGGCCGCGTCGCCAGCAGCGCCAGCCCGCGCGACAGGTGCCGGATCGCTTCCGGGTACGCCGACCGGCCGCGGGCGCGCTCCCCGGCCGTCCGCCAGTAGCCGACCGACCGCGCCACCTCGCCCGCTTCCGCCAAGTGGTGCGCCAGTAGTTCCGGCTGCGTCGCCACCACCTCCGGGAACGCCGCCTCCAGCGCCCCCGCGACGCGGCGGTGGAGCTGCTGCCGTGTCTTCTTCACCAGCGACTGGTACGCCGCGTCCTGAATCAGCGCGTGCTTGAACGTGTACGTCGCCCGCGGGATCGTCCCCTTCGGGAACAGCAGCCCGGCGTCCACCAGCTTCCGCAGCTCGGCCCGCAGCACCGCCTCGTCGCGGTCGGTGGCGGCGCGGATCAGGTCGTACCCGAAGGTGCGGCCGATCGTCGCCCCGAGCTGCACCACCTCGCGGTCGCTCGCCATCCGGTCGAGCCGCGCCAGCAACAAGTCCTGAAGGCTCGCCGGGATCGCGGCCTGAAGCCCGTCCTTGCCGCCCTCGGCGACGAGGCGCGTGAACTCCTCGACGAACAGCGGCACGACGTCGGTCCGTTCCGCGATCTTTTCCACCACGTCGGCCGGCACGTCGGCCCCGGCCTGGGCGCGGATCAGCTCGCCGACCTGCGCCCGCGTCAGGCGGTTGAGCGCGACCTGCGTCTGGACCGCCTTCCCCTTCCACGGCGGGTCGTACTCGGGGCGGAAGGTGAAGACGCCGAGGACGCGCGCCTCGCCGCCATCCTCCACGAACCGCGCCAGCAGCGCCTCGGTGGACGGATCGACCCAGTGGAGGTCTTCGACGACGAACAGCACCGGCGCCGCCGCGGCGCGGGCGTCGAGCCAACCCAGCAGCGCGTCGAGGGTGCGCTCGCGCTGTCGGTCGGGGCTCAGCGCCAGCGGCGGCAGGCGGTCGCCGGCGGGGACCGACAGCATCGCCGCAAACAGGGCGAGTTCCTCGGCGTCGTGGACGCCGTCGCCGCGGAGGCGGGTGACGAGGAGGTCGAGGCGGCGGGCCGGGTCGGGTTCGCGGCCGAGGCCGTAGGCGCGGTCGAAGTAGTCGATGACGGGGTAGAACGGGGAGCCGGCGTGGTACGGCGAGCAGTACCACTCCACGGCCGCGGCGGGGCCGGTGACGGAGGCCGAGTCGGGCAGGTGCGAGTCGGAGCGGTCGAGTGCGAAGTCCTTCAGCGTGCGCACCAGCCGCGACTTGCCGAGGCCGGGGTCGGCGACCAGCAGGAGCACGTTCCGCACGCCCTCGACGGCCTGCTCCCACCGCTCGCGGAGCAGCGCCACCTCGCGGTCGCGGCCGACCAGCGGCGTCAGCCGGGCCGGGTCGGCGGCGTCCACCCGGGAGCGGGCGTCGCGCTCGGCGGTGACGCGGAACACCGCCACCGCCGCCCCGCCGCGCGGCTTCACCTCGCCGGCAGGGGCGGCGTCGAAGTAGTTCGCGGTCAGCCGGTGCGTCCCCTTAGTGACCGTCACCCCGGCCGCGCCCGCGGCGGTCACCGCGGCGACCGCCGCGGTCACCTCACCGACGACCGTCGGCGCCCCGCTGTTGGTGTCGGTGACGACGGCGGTGCCGGTGCCGACCGCGGCCGCGACGCCGGCGTCCTTCGCGCACGCGGCCAGGGCGGCGCGGACGGCCTGGCGCGGCGAGTCGTCGTGCGCCGTCGGGTAGCCGAACACCGCGAGGAGGCCGGTGCCGCCGGCCTGGAGCGTCAGCCCGCCGTGGTCCGCGACGGTCGCGGCGCACGCGGCCTGGAACTCGGCCAGTTGCTCGGTCGGATCGTCGTCCTCGCCGGCCGCGGGCTCGCAGGTGAACTGCACCAGCGTGACCGGCCGGCGCTCGGTCCGCGGGCCACGCGACGGGATGGGGGTTGAGGCTGAGGGGCGCGCCTGCAACGCCGCAAGCGGCGATTCGTGCGGCGGCAGTACGCCGACGGCGCGGCGCAGGGCGTCGGCGAAGTCGGCGGCGGTGGTGAACCGGTCGGCGGGGAGCTTGGCCAGCCCCTTCAGGCACGCGGCCTCGAGCGCCGCGGGCACGTCCGGGCGGAGCTGCCGCGGCGGCGTCGGGTCGTCCTCCCGGACCTGGCGGATGACCTCGCCGTTGTTCGCCCCGCGGAACGGCGCCCGGCCGCACAGCAGGCAGTACAGCGTGGCGGCGAGGCCGTACACGTCGGTGCGGCCGTCCGGCCGGTGGGCGCGGCCGGCGGCCTGTTCGGGGCTCATGTACGACGGCGTGCCGGACACGATGCCGCGCTCGGCCGCCGCGTCCTGGTCCGACAGCGCGAGCCCGAAGTCCACCAGCACCGGCCGGCGGCCCTCGGCGAAGACGACGTTCGACGGCTTCAGGTCGCGGTGGACGATGCTGCGGGCGTGGGCGTGGGCGAGGGCGTCGGCCACCTCGGCGGCGACGCGCGCGGCCTCGGCCGGGGGCGGCGGTGCGGCCTTCGCCCAGTCGGCGAGGCTCGGGCCGGGGAGGAGCTCGGACACGACGAGGCAGTGGCCGCCGGCGACGGCCACGTCGTACACGGCGACGATGCCGGGGTGGCGGAGTTGGGCGAGGGCGCGGGCCTCGCGGAGGAGCTGGTCGGGGTTCGCGGAGCGGGTGCGGGTGGCCTTGATCGCCACCCGCCGGCTGAGCCGCCGGTCGAACGCCTCGTACACGGCCCCGAACCCGCCCTGCCCGATCGCTCGTTCCAGGGTGAACCGGTCGCCGAACGCGGCGGCGAGGTCGGCGGCGAGGTCGGGGCCGCTCTCGGCGGCCTGCGACGGCGGTGTGCCGCCGGTGTAGTCGAGGGTGGCGCCGGCCCCGTGCCCGCTGGCGAGCGAGTTGGCGGCGGTGGCGTTGTCAGCCGCGGGCGGCGGGTGGGGCGGACGCGGCGAAACCACGGTGAGCGGCAGCAGTATGGGGTGACTAGCGACTGGTCAATGCGTCCAGCCTAGCCGCCGGGTCTTACCGATTCCAAGACTATTTCATGAATCCGAGCGGGCGCCGGTTCGTTCGAGGACGTGGCCGTATTAGTCGCACGCCGCTTCGCGGAACCGGCACGGCGTATGACCTTACGCCGAGCGGCCGATGTCCTGCGGGGCGGGGTTGCGCTCGTCGGGGTCGCCCTGGCCTCGCTCGGGCATCGGCTTCGGGTCGGCGGGGAAGCCGCGGGCTTCGGGGCCGGCGGGGTCGAGCGGCGTCGGCAGCGGTTCGGCCGACGGGCGGGTCAGAAGCTGGTCGTGCGGCGTGGGTTCGTCACGACGGATCGGTTCGGCCATGATGCACCTCCTGGGCGGGGGGCAGGTGCATTCGGCGTGCCGCCCGTCTGCCGCTTGCGGTGGTGTAACGCCTCCACTGCCGCAAGCGGCGGCCGAGCGGCGCGGTAAGATGCCGACATGGCTAGCCCCGACGAGCCGATCCTGAAGGCGCTCCGCGACGCCGACCGGGGCCGCCGCAACCTCGCCGCGCTGGCCGCGCACCTCGGCCCCACCGCCGACCTCGTTCCCGCGCTCGGCCGACTCCTCCCCCGCGCCGCCGACCCGGACATGGCGCTGAACAACCTCGAGCGCCTGTTCGCCCAGCCCGCCGCCCGGCCGCACCTCCCCGGCCTCCTCGAATCGCGTGCCCGCGGCCTCGAAGCCGCCCTCACGCTCCTGGCCACGTCGCAGTTCTTCGCCGACACCCTCGCCCTGTACCCCGACTTCCTCGAATCGGTGCGCACCCCGCCGCGCCGCAACCCCACCACCGCCGAGCTCGCCGCGCAGCTCCGCGCCGACGTGGACGCCGCGGCCGACGACCCGGCCGTGCTCCGCGCCTTCCGTCGCTTCCGCACCCGCCACACGCTCCGCATCGGCGTCAACGACATCCTCCGCGACCGGCCCCTCGAGGAGGTCACCCGCGAACTCGCCCGCCTGGCCGACGCTTCGGTCGAAGTCGCGTTCGCCCACGCCGTCCGCTTGGTGTCCCAGCGATTCGGCTCACCCACCGGTCCGGGCGGGGAACCGTCCCGCGCCGCGGTGCTCGGCTTCGGCAAGCTCGGCGGCGACGAGTTGAACTACAGCAGCGACGTCGACCTGATGGTCGTCTACGACGCCGACGGCGAGACGACCGGCCGCCGCACCACGATCCCGACGTCCGAGTTCTACGCCCGGGTGGTGCAGGAGGTGGTGCGGCTGCTGTCGGCCGTGACCGACCGCGGGTTCGCGTACCGCGTCGATCTGCGGCTGCGGCCGGAGGGCGCCCGCGGCCCGCTGGCGCGCAGCCTCGCGGGGACGCTCAGCTACTACGACACGCGCGGTCGCACCTGGGAGCGTCAGGCGCTCATCAAGCTCCGCCCGGTGGCCGGCGACCTGGAGCTGGGCCGCGAGTTCGTGGCGGCGGTCGAGCCGTTCGTGTACCGGAAGTATTTTAGCTTCGCCGAGATCAACGAGGTGAAGGCGCTGAAGCGGCAGATGGAGCGGCAGGCGGGTCGGCCGAAGGGCGGGTCGGGCGGCGAGAGCGAGGCCGCGACCCGGTGGACGACCCCGGCCGACGTGAAGACCGGCCGCGGCGGCATCCGCGACATCGAGTACACGGTGCAGTTCCTCCAGCTGCTCAACGGCGGCGACCTGCCCGCGGTCCGCCAGCGCAACACGCTGCTGGCGCTGGAGGCGCTCGAAATCGCCGGCTGCCTCACGCCACATGAAACGTACACGCTCGCCGACGCCTACCGCTTCCTCCGCAAGACCGAGCACCGGCTGCAACTCCTGTTCGACCTGCAGACGCACAAGCTCCCCACGACCGACGACGAGCTGCGCACCCTGGGGCGGCGGATGGGCTACGCCGAGCGGGAGGGACAAGGGGCAAGGGGCGAGGGGCAAGGCGAAGGCACCGACCCGTCTTTCTCCGAGCTTGCCCCTCGCCCCTTGCCCCTTGCCGCCCAGCGGCGAAGCCCGCTGGACGAGCTCCCCGCCCCGCCCGGCGTGCGCCACCTCCTCGTGGACCCGCTCGACCAGTTCCTCAAGGACCTGCACGACAAGACCGAGGTGACCCGTGCGGTGCTGAACCACCTGCTCCACCAGTCGTTCCCGGACGCCGGCGGCGGCGACGAGCCGGAGACGGACCTGATCCTCGACCCCGACCCGGACGACGCCACGGTGCGGGCGGTGCTCGGCCGCTACCCGTTCCGCGACGTGCCGAAGGCGTACCACAACCTCCTCGGGCTGGCCCGCGAGTCGGTGCCGTTCCTGTCCGACCGCCGCTGCCGGCACTTCCTGGCGTCGATCGCCTCGCGGCTGTTGAAGGCCGTCGCCGACACGCCCGACCCCGACGAGGCGCTGACGCAGCTGGAGCGGGTGAGCGCGTCGCTGGGTGCGAAGGCGGTGCTGTGGGAGCTGTTCAGCGTGAACCCGGCGACGCTGCGGCTGTACGTGGACATGTGCGCCGGCAGCCCGTTCCTGTCGGGCATCC
>DASPHQ010000717.1:0-7636 GCA_035629595.1 Urbifossiella sp.
GATGGACATGGGGTGATTGTGCCAGCGCCGGCGGGGCGAGGGGAAGCCCGGTTGCGGGGGTGCGAACGAGTCCACCCGGCGAGCCGACCGCCGTCAGGCGGCGGGTGACGCGCTTCAGGAACGTCACCCGCCGTCAGGCGGCGGTCGGCTCGCCGCACTCCTACAATCGACTCCAACCCACTGCCGAGGAGTCGAGCCCATGAAGATCACGGTCGAGGCGAATGTCGCGGCGCCGATCGAGGCGGTGTGGCGGGCGTGGACGACGCCCGACGACATCAAGCAGTGGAACGCCGCGTCCGACGACTGGCACACCACCGCCGCCACCGTCGACCTGTGCGTCGGCGGGCGGTTCTCGTCGCGGATGGAGGCGAAGGACGGCAGCGCCGGCTTCGACTTCGCCGGCACGTACACGACGGTCATCCCACTCGAGCTGATCGAGTGCGCGTTCGGCGAGCGGACGATGCGCGTGGAGTTCCACCCGAACGGGGCCGGCGGCGTGATCGTGCGCGAGACGTTCGACGCCGAGGAGACGCACACCGTCGAGCAGCAGCGGGCCGGGTGGCAGGCGATCCTGGACCGCTTCGCCCGGCACGTCGAGGGGCGGCGGTAACATTTGTCAATTCGACCGCGTGACATGTTTTCGCGACCCGGTGGGAGGCGCGGCGGAAACAATTATTTTCACTCTCGCGTCAGCTGCGGGACCACGCCAGCGTTCGCCGCAACCCCTCCTCGAAGCTCACCTTCGGCGCGAAACGCAGCTCCGCGGTGATGCGCTCGATCTTCGCACGGGAGTGCCGCACGTCGCCGGCGCGGGCCGGGCCGTGCGACGGAACCACGTTCGTCCCCAACTGCGAGTTCAGAGCGTCGAGCAACTGGAGGAGCGTCACGCTGCGGCCGGTACCGACGTTGTAGACGCGGCCAGACACCCCCGGCGTGTCCGCGGCGAGGAGCAGGGCACGGGCCACGTCGGCGACCGCCACGAAGTCGCGCGACTGCAACCCGTCGCCGTGGATCGTCGGGACGCGGCCCGCAGCCAGCATCGCGCTGAAGATGGCGATGACCCCGCTGTACGGGCTGTCCGGCCGCTGGCGCGGGCCGAACACGTTGAAGAAGCGCAGACGCACCGTTTCGAGGCCGTAGCTCGCGGCGAACGCCTGGCAGTAGAACTCGCCCGCCAGCTTCGCCGCGGCGTAAGGCGAGAGCGCACACAGCGGCGTGTCCTCGTCCTGGCCGGCGGGGTCGTCGGCGCCGCCGTAGGCGCTGGCGCTGCCGGCGTAGACCACGCGCCGCACCCCCGCCCGTCGCGCGGCGTCGAGGACGTGCAGCGTACCGGTGGCGTTGATGGCGTGGTTCAGGCCCGGATCCTCGACGCTCTTGGCGACTGATGCCAGAGCCGCGAGGTGGAACACGACCTCGCAGCCCTCGACGGCCCGGCCCACCGCGGCGTCGTCGGTGAGGTTCCCTTCCACGAACTCGACGCCGGCCGGGACGTTGGCGCGAAGGCCGCTGCTGAGGTCGTCGAACACGCGTACCGGGCGGCCGGCGGCGAGCAGCGCCTCGACGAGGTGCGACCCGATGAACCCAGCCCCGCCCGTCACCAAATGCACGCCGGCCATACACCCCCCGAAACGACGCCGAGCCCCGGAAGCACCCGGGGCTCGGTTGTTGTACGGCTCGCGGTCACCGCCCGAGCTTGCCGTCCGGCGGCGGGACGCCCGGCACCCCGACCTTCGGCATCGGCGTCGGGTTCGTCATCGGCATCGGCGCCGGGCCGGCCTTCGGCGGGGCGTCGCTGCGGGGCACGGCCAGCGGGGCGGGGATCGGCGACCGCAGCGGGGCGTCGTTCAGCCCGACGCCCTGGTACGGCAGCGGACACACGTCCTCCCACCGGTGCCACTGCGTCTGGAAGTAGCCGTAGCAGGCCCCCGCCCGCAGCTGGCCGACCACCGGCTTCTTCGGGTTGCAGCCGTTGCAGGTCTTGCAGCCGCCCAGGTTGCACGGGGCACCGCCCGGGCCGGTGGTGCAGGTGAGGCACACGTCCGCGACCGGGGCGGCGGGGGCCACCACGATCGGCTCGTCGGCCGCCGTCGCCAGTCCGACATACCCTACCGCCAGCCCCACGACCGCGAACCGGCCGAGCACACGTCCGACGTTCATCGCCCAACTCCTTTCAGGGGTACGGGTCGGTCCTCGACCCGGGAACTCGCTACCGCTTCGGCCCGCCGACCGGGATGCCGTTGCCGGACGTCCGCGGGGCGGCCGCCGCGCCGACCGCGTTCACCGTCGCCGCGCCCGTCAGGGCGGTGTTCATGAGGCCGCCACGGCTCGGCATCGCGCCGACGCCGAACCCGCCGCCGCTCGACCCGAACGGCACGCCGCCGCCGCGGTACGTCGGGTAGTAGTGGCTGAGGTTGTTAAACGTCGCCCCGCGGCCGGTCGGGGCCAGCACCGGGTTCATGCCGTAGGCCAGGAACTGCTGGAGGTTGGCGACGGCGCTGTTCGTCTGGTTCAGCTGCTGGAGCACCAGCGCCTGCTGGGCACCGCCGGCGGCGCCGAACCCGTAGGGGTTGAAGCCGGCGCCGGGGCCGCCGTACCCGTAGCCGTAGTACCCGCCGCCGGGCGAATACAGGTTCGAGTACGAGCTGAACGTCGGCCGGCGGGGCGGGGCCACCGGCTGGGCCGCGGCCTCGCCGGCGCAGGCGGCCAGTACGAGGACGGCGGCGGTGGTGCGGACGCGCATGGGTGCGGCTCTGGGGGGTGGGGCGACGGGGATACCCCCATGCTATTCCGCCCGCCAACGACATCGGCGGCGGCGGGCCTGCTTCCGCAAGTCCGCCGCCGCCGGGAGTGGATTCCCTGGGGGCGGAGGCCGCACCCCGGGCAGGACCGTTACCGTCAGAACCCGATCGGGATCACCGGCTGGATGCCGTTGTTGTTGAAGTTCCCGTTCTGGTTGCGGAAGGAGTTGTAGGTGCTGGTCCCGAGCAGGGCGGCGCCCATCGCCCGGTTCACCGGGGCGAGCACCCGGGCCAGGTACGTGTCGAACTTCGTCAGCGGCTGGCCGAGGATGTACACCCGGTCGCCCGGCAGCAGCTGGTAGTTCGTCTTCACCTGCCCGCGCTGCACGATCCCGCACCAGTCCACCGGCAGAATCTGGTCCGCGGCACAGTCCGTCGGGGCGGGCCGAGCCACCCAGATCTTCCGGCTCGACACCGCCGACAGGCCGCCGATGTTCGACACCGCGTCGAGCACCGTCTCGTTGCCGACGTGCGGCAGCCGCACCACCTGCTCGCCGGCCCCGGCGAAGTCGGTGATCACGTAGTAGAACTTGCTGTTGAACGCGTACACGTCCACGTTCACCTCCGGCCGGTACAGGTAGCGGGCCAGGTGCGCCTCGATCGCCGCCTTGGCCTGGGCGATGGTCATGCCCGCGACGTACACGCTGCCGTAGCTGCCGAGGCCGACGGTGCCGTCCGGGCGGACGATGTGCTGGCCGCTCACCGCCTGCGCCCCGCGGCTCTGCGCCAGCGACACCGTCACCGTCGCGTTCGGCGCCGCCGCCTTCACCTTCGCCGTCACCGCCGCCTGGATCTGCTCGGTGGTCAGGTCGGCCACGCGGACCGCGCCGCCGTAGGCCGGGCCGAGGTTGATCGTGCCGTCCGGGTCCACCGGGTACAGGCCGTTGATCGGGTCGGTCTCGAACACGCCGCGGGCGCTGACGTACAGCACGTCCAGCGGCTCCACCCGGTACGGCGGCAGCGGGATCAGCCGCGTCGCCTCGATGATGAGGATGTCGGGCGTCTCGATGACGTAGGGGGGCAGCGTGACCTTGTTGAGCTCCCGCGGGACCGGCAGCTCGGGGATGCAGCACGGGTCGAACTTGGGAGGCTTGCAACACTTGTGGCCGCTGGGCAGGCTGTGGCACCCGCCGCCGACCGCCGCCAGCACGGCGACGACCGCCGCGGCCGCCAGCCTCCGGTTGACGCTCATGCGGATCATCGCTCTCTCCTCCGGGACGGATCGGGACCAACTCGCAGGGGGGGCGCCGCGCAACCGGCACGGCCACACCTCCCGGACTAGCCCTCTTCATCGGCCCACCCGGATTCCCGCTGCAACCAAAACCCCCCGTCGTTCCCGAACCACCCCATTGCCAGGAATTTGCCCGACACCGGTTGACACGCCCCCGATCGCAGTTCGCCCAGCTTCCGCGGGCGTGACGCTCGGACCGGTTCCATTGTGTCTACGGCACCCCCACCCCCCTTCCGTAGACGCATTGAGTCGGCTAGACGAAAGAGTGTGAGACCGAGCCTCAACCCTGTTTCCGTCTTACAACAGGCGCCACCCGCACAACTTCCCGACACCGGGGGCCGCAGATCGGCCTTCCGCTTGACAGGTGCCCTTTCGTATCCTGTGGTTGATCTAGTACAGTAAGCCGGATTGGTGGGGACGTAGCGGTTGGAGCACAGGGCGTTAACCGGGGTTACCAACGGGCCACCGCCCGTTTCGGTTCGCACGGGAAGGGACACCGCCGGGCGCGAATCGCCGGCCGAATTCCGGCGGCGCAACACCCGCCGGAGTCACCGCTTCCGCCGACGCGCCTGACGATCGTCTCACCGGTCCGGCATTCCGGGTGCTAGATGACGGGGAGAGTCTCCCCGCCAGCCAGCGCGACCTTCCCCCGACTGCCCCGGGGCCGGAACCGTGGGCCGGAACGCCGACCCACCCGCACCGCCGACCCCGCCGGGAGCTCTTGAATGGCCCGCCCGAATAACGGTGAGAACCCCCCGACCGGGCCGCTGCAGCCGTACAACGCACCCCCCGGCGGCATGCTCGCCCCGCCGGGCGGCCCCTACGGCCCCGCCGTCACCATCCCCGGCGGCTCCCCGCCGTCCAAGACCGCGCCCACCCCGCTCGGGCTCCTCAACGCCCTCCGTCGCCGCTGGGTGATGGCCACGTTCCTCGGCCTCCTGGTCGGCTCGGCCCTCGGCACCGGCATGTGGTTCGTCCTGCCGGCCGGCAAGCACACCGCCCGCGCCACCATCCAACTCCGCCCGTCCACCGTCGAGACCGGCAAGGGGCAGGCCGAGGACTTCGAGTCGTTCCGCCGGTCGCAGATGTTCCTCGTGAAGTCGCGCGACCTGGTCAACAAGACCCTCGCCGAGCCGAAGATCAACAGCCTGCAGACCGTCCGCGAGGCCGAAGACCCCGTGCAATTGATCGAGACCGGCATCCGCGTCGACGGGTCGGTGGCCCCGGACCACTTCCACATCCTGTTCAACGGCGACAACCAGGGCGACATCGTCAAGATCGTGGACGGCCTGTCCGGCAAGTACGTGGACGACGCCAACAACGCCGTCCGCCGCGTCCTGATGGAGCGCGACGAGCGGCTGGAGAAGCTGGTCATCGACCTGCAGAACAAGGTCGAGCTGGACGAGGCCGCGGTCCGCCGCAAGGCCGAGTTCAACGGCACCATCGGCACCGACGAGACGAACAAGCAGCTCGCCACCCTCAAGGTGATGGAGACGCAGCTCGCCCATGAGGTCGGCAACCTCAAGGTGAAGAACAAGCAGCTGAAAATGGACATCGATCTGGTCAATGCGAAGCTGGAGCTCGTCAAGACGGACAAGTCGCAGCTGGTGACAGACCTGCTGCTCGTCCGCGACCTGGTGAACCGGCACCCGCGGGTGTCTACGCTCGTGCAGAAGAAGGGGGCACGGGAGCTCGACCTCCAGTCCGCCATCAGCACCGCGGGCGCCTTGAGCAAGGAGTCGGTGGTCGTGCAGGCGCTCGAGGCCGAGGTGGCGCAGTTCGCCAAGGACATCGACAAGGCCAAGAAGGACGTGGAACCCGAGGTGAAAGAGCTCCTCCAGAACGACGGCGAGCAGTTCCTGAAGATTCAGAAGGCCGAGCTGGAGGCGCGGCTGAAGTACGACGTGAACACCGTGGCGTCGAAGGAGGAGATGCTCAACGACCTCATCAAGAACTCCGGGAACATCGCCAAGACCGGCTTCGACATCGACTCCATGCGGCGGGCGCTGGAGCCGAAGCGGGCGCTGATCGCCCAGCTGGAGTCGCAGCGGGGGCAGATCCAGGTCGAGAAGGGGATGGACTCGCGGGTGACCATCCGCGAGGCCGCGGTCCTCATCCTCAACCACAACCTCAAGCAGAAGATCATGCTGGCCGGGGCCGTCGGCACGGCCGGGTTCCTGGGCGTCCTGGCGCTGATCGCCCTGATGGAGTGGCGGAACCGCCGGGTGGACGGCGTGGACCAGGTGGTGACCGAACTGGGGATGCGCGTCATCGGCACGGTGCCGGCGTTCCCGAACCGGGCCAGCCTGAAGGCCGCGGAGGCCGCCGGCAACGCCAACTGGCGGTTCATCCTGAACGAGTCGATCAACAGCACCCGCACCATGCTGCTGCACGCGGCCCGGAGCCAGTCGATGCAGGTGGTGATGGTGACGAGCGCCACGCAGGGCGAAGGCAAGACCTCGCTGGCGAGCCAGCTCGGCAGCAGCATGGCGACGGCCGGGATGCGGACGCTGATCGTGGACTGCGACCTGCGCAACCCGTCGATCCACAAGCTGTTCGACCTGCCGCTGACGCCGGGCGTGAGCGAGGTGCTATGCCAGGACTGCGACCCGAGCGACGCGGTGCAGCCGACGGCGGTGCCGAACCTGTGGGTGATCCCGGCCGGGCAGTGCAGCACGCGGGTGATCGCGGCGCTGGCCCAGGGGCACCCGCTGGAGACGCTGTTCAACCGCCTCCGCGGCCAATTCGACTTCGTGGTGGTGGACAGCTGCCCGGTGCTGCCGGTGGCCGACGCCCTGCTGATCGGGCAGCACGTGGACGGCGTGGTGTTCT
Organism: Urbifossiella sp.; assembly: GCA_035629595.1. Taxonomy (GTDB): domain Bacteria; phylum Planctomycetota; class Planctomycetia; order Gemmatales; family Gemmataceae; genus Urbifossiella. The sequence goes on from DASPHQ010000717.1 coordinate 6,862, forward strand.
CGATCATGCAGGACATCAGCCAGCTGCCGAAGGTGATGGTGGCGTCGGAGAAGCTGCACCAGCTGAGCATCAACCTGCTGGGGGCGGTGGTGAACGGCGTCCACATGGGGAGCGCGTACTACGCCTACGGGTACAACTACGTGAAGCAGCTGCCGGCGTGACACGAGCCGAAAGCACGGGGACGGCCGTCCCCGGGCATTGCTGACACCCACACTCACACCCAACGCCCACGCCCAGATGCCCCCGCACCACCGCCCGCCGCCCCCCGTCGCCCCGCCCGCGCCGCTGACGCGCGCGGCGGTCGCGGGCCGCGCCGCGCTCGTGGTGCTCGGCCTCGGCGTCCTCGTCGCCGCGGCCGTGTTCGAGGGCATCCGCTCGAACCGCTGGGGCGTCCCCGACGACCTGAAGGCCGCCGCCGCCCGCGTCGATCGTGTTCCGACGACCTTCGGCGACTGGACCAGCGTCGAGGTTCCGGTCGATCGGAAAATCCTGGAGCGGGCCGAATCCGTCGGTTCCCTGTCGCGGGAGTACCGGAACCCGAAGACGGGGTCGGTCGTGTCGGTGATGGTGCTGTGCGGCCGGTCCGGCCCGATCGCGTCGCACACTCCTGACATCTGTTACGCCGGCCTCGGCTACAAGATGAACGGCGTCGAGCAGAAGAAGACGGTCGGCGCCGCGTCGTACTGGTCGGCGCGGTTCGACAAGGGGGACGCCGACCCGGGCATCGAGGTGAACTGGGCGTGGGGCGCCGACGGCACCTGGGTTGCTGCGTCGA
>DASPHQ010000718.1:0-9449 GCA_035629595.1 Urbifossiella sp.
GCGGAGGTGGTCCTTCAGCGAGTCGATGGCCGCGTGGTAGTCGGTGTTCGCCGCGGAGATCTTGCCGTCCGGCAACCGCACCAGCGTGTTCGCGGCGCCCGTCTGCTCCACGGTCGCGTCCTTCTCCCGAGCCAGCGCCGCGGCCGCCTCCTTGTGCGGGATGGTGACGCTGTACCCCTCTACCGGGATCTGCCCGTACTCCTCGATCGCCTGCGGGAACTGGCCGCGCGGGATGCGGAAGGGGAGGTAGATCGCGTTCAGTTTCAGCCGGCGGTAGACGTGGTTGTGGAGCACCGGGCTCATGCTGTGCCCGACCGGGTCGCCGGCGACGCCAAACACGCGCGTGTCGGCGTTGATGGAGCGCACCGGGTAGGTGGTGCGGAACTCCTCCAGGCTCGGCAGCCCGGGGGCGATGCCGCGCTCCTTGTTGAACGCGGCGTAAATGAACGGCGCCCCGTACTTCAGTGACAGGTAGCGGCTCGGCGCCCCCACGTCGCCCATGCAGAACGCGACGGTCGGCTTCGGCGCCGCCTTCTGGAGCCGGAGCACGCGAGCCACGTCGGCCGGCGTCTGCGCCATGACGGCGAGCTTGTACACGTCGCCGTCGAGCTTCAGCATGTCGGCGTACAGGTCTTCCAGGTTCTCGGGCGTCTCGTTGAGGTTGTGGTAGCTGACGATCCGCTTCACCGGCCCGAACCGCGGGACGGCCTTGGCGATGTCGTGTTCGAGGTCCACCCACTCGAACGCGCCCGACACGATGGCCTGCCGGAGAATCGTCTGGCGTTCGGTTTCAGTGCCGGGGTAGCGGCCGCCGTCGGACGGGCGGCGGAGGGTGCAGACCCACGGGCACTGCTTGACGGGGGTGAATCGCTTGAACTCGACCGCCTTGGCGAGGAAGTCGAGGCGAAGCTCGATGAACTTGGCGCCGCGCTTGACGGCCTCGCCGAGTTCGGCGGTGATCATCTTGTGCCGGGTCCGGCCGATCACGACCAGCACCCGGTCCGGTCCCGCGGACATGACGCACCCTCGACGGAAGTCGCCTGACGGCGTTACCTTAGCACGGTCCGGGAACGAAAACAGGGGGCCGCGGCCCCCTGCTAGCACGTAACCAAAGCCCGGGGACGGCCGTCCCCGGGCTTTCGAGACCTACAGCTTGCTGGCTTCCTTGTACATCACCACCTTGCGGACGGTCGGGTCGTACTTGCGGAGCTGGATGCGCTCCTTGGTGTTGTTGCGGTTCTTCTCGGTGAAGTAGCAGTGGTCGCTGGCCTCGCTCTTGAGCTTGATCGTCGAGCGGGCCTCCTTCGCCTTGGCCATTGCGGCCTCCGGGGGGTGTAGGGGGGCGGCACCGGGTCTGTCCCCGGCGGTAGACTGAATACCATAGCGGGTTCCGGTCGAAAGGAGGAGGGGGAATCTTCGCGGAGCCTGGAGAACCCATGACCGGTGCGGCGGTTTGCCTCGGCCTCCTCGTCCCCGCGACCGCCGTCGCGGCCACCCAGGCGGCCCTCGCCGCCCTCGGCCGCTTCCCCCGTCGCCGCCAGCTCCCCCAGTCTACCGCGCATGCGCCGGCGTTCGTGGTGCTCATCCCGGCCCACGACGAGGAAGTGACGCTCCCTTCCTCCCTCCGTTCGGTCGCTGAACAGGACTACCCGTCGGAGTGCGTCCGCGTGGTGGTCGTCGCAGACAACTGCACCGACGCCACCGCCGCTGTTGCCGCGGGGGAAGGGGCGCGGGTCGTGGTTCGTGACGATGCCGCTCACCGCGGGAAGGGCTACGCCATTGCCGCGGGGCTGGACGCGCTCCGAGACGAAGCGTTCGACGCGGTCCTGATCCTCGACGCCGACTGCACGCTGAACCCCGCCGCGCTGCGCGCACTCGCGGCGACATTGGCGACCGGCGCCGACGTGGTGCAGGCAAGCCTGCGTTCGCGGAACGCGGACACGGGGCCGGGCGGGTTCGTGGCCGCGGTCGGTTCAGCGGTCGATGCCGCGGTCGCCGCGGGGCGGGAACGATTGGGGCTCGCCGGCCGGCTGCGCGGGACCGGGATGGCGTTCCGCCGGTCGGCACTGGACCGGGTGCGCTGGGCGACCGCGAGCCCGGTGGAGGACGCCGAGTACGACCGCCAGCTGCGGCGGGCGGGCGTGTGGGTGAGTTACTGCGCCGAAGCCGAGGTGACGGCCGCCGCCCCGCCGCGGCTCGCTGACCTGTGCCGGCAGCGCCGCCGCTGGGCCGCCGCCGGTCCGGCCGGGAGCAAGCCGCTGGCGCTAGCGCTAGTGGCGGCGGCAGTGTTCGTCGCTCTCGTGATCGGTGAGTTCATCGGCTGGGCGGTCGTGCTCGCGGCGCTGGTGGTGGGTGTCTACGGCGCCGCGGCCGCAGAGGTGGGGTTCACACGGCGGCGGCTCGCTTTCGCGCTGGCGGCGCCGGCGGTGGTGACCCGGCTGGCGGCGGTGGCCGTGGCGGGGTGGGTGAAGCCGGCCGGCGGGTGGGAGCCGGCCCGTGCCGGGTGACCCCACCGATGCCGCTGCGACGACTCCGATTCCGCCCGGCGAGCTGAGCGGCGTCAGTCTCCGGGTGCGTCCGCACTTCGACTCACGTCAGATGTCATCGACATGCGGACGCACCCGGCCCCTTACGGGGCTCGGCTCGCCTCGTCCGAATTTGCTGAAGCGCCTCCTCCTCCCGCCCGGCCCCGCCGCCGAGGCGGGGCGCGTCCGCCTTACGTTCGACGACGGCCCCCATCCTGCGTTCACGCCCGCCGTGCTCGACCGGCTCGCCGCGTTCTCCCACGCCGCGGCGTTCTTCCTGGTCGGCAACCGTGTCGCGGCCGCGCCGCACCTGACCGTCGCCATCCACGCCGCGGGTCACGTCCTCGGCAACCACACGTTCAGCCACCCGCGGCTGCCGTGGCGCGACACAGCACGGTCACTCGCCGAGCTGACCCGCTGCCGCGATGCGGTTCCGCAGGCGACGCACTTCCGCCCGCCGTTCGGCCGGCTGACGCCGGGGCTGTGGCGCGCCGCCCGCCGCCTCGAGCTGGCGCTGGCCGGCTGGTCGCTCGACGCCCACGACTGGCGCTGCCGCACCCCGGCCGACGCCGTCACGTGCGCCCGCCGGGTGGCGGCAGCCGCGCGGCCCGGCGACGTGATCCTGCTGCACGACGACCGGCCGACCGTCCTGCCGCTGCTCGACGAACTGCTGCCGCGCCTGCGCGAGCGCGGGTTGATCGCCGGGTAGAATGCCGGCGAGATGTCCGACCTCGACGCCCTCTTCCGCGCCGTCCTCGACCGCCCCGACGACGACACCCCGCGGCTCGTCTACGCCGACGCCCTCGACGACCTCGGCGCCGCCGACCGGGCGGCGTTCGTCCGCGGGCAGGTCGAAGCCGCCCGCGCCGCGCCGTGGGAGCCGGCCGCGGTCCGCCACCGCTGCTACGGCGGCGACGTGCCCCCGGGCCGCGACTGGCGGCGGGACCTGCCACCGCTCCCCGCCGGCCTCGGCTGGGTTTTGCCGCCGTACCGCCGCGGCTTCCCGGCCGTCGTGCAGGCCGACGACGGGGCCGCGTTCGCCGCCGCCGCGGAACACCTGTTCGAACTGGCCCCGGTCGAGGAGCTCGAGTTGACGGCACTTCCGGCCGGCGACGTGGCAGCACTGGCCGCGTGCCCCGGCCTGGCCCAGATCAAGCGGCTCGTCGTCCGCGCCGGGCTCGGCCAGGCGACCGCCCGCGGCCTCCTCGACTCGCCGCACCTGACGGCCCTCGACGACCTCGTCATCGGGGCGGGCCTCACGTCCGCCCAGACCGCGCGGGCGGTGGTGGCGTCGCCCGCCTTCCGCCGTCTGCTGGCCTTTTCCTACCGCGACGAGGAGCGCGGCGGCGCCCTCGTCGCGGCCCTCGCCGGGCTGGCCGACCCGCCGCCGCTGCGCTCGCTCGACCTGCAAGGGAACCGCCTGTCCGCCGACGGCCTCCGCCGGCTCCTCGACGCCCCCGTCGCGGCGGGCCTGGAGTGCCTGGACGTGGGCGACAACAACCTCGGCGCCGACGGCTTCCGCGAACTGGTCGGCGGCGACCGCCTCCCCGCGCTTCGCCGGCTCGACGCCGTGCAGATCGGCCTCGGTTCGGCGGGCGTGTCGGAGTTGGGCGGGAGCGCGCTGGCAGGTCGGGTGCGTTATCTCAACCTCGGCGGGAACGCGCTCGCCCGGAACGTGGGAGCCGCACTCGGCTCGATGGACCTGCCGGAGCTGCGTGTCCTCGACCTGGGCGATAACGGGCTCGGCGACCTGGGCGTCACCCACCTCCTCCGTGGTCGGTGGGTGTCCGGACTGGTGCACCTCGACCTGGCGGAGAACAACGTCGATGCGGCCGGCGCCGAAGCGCTGACTCGCGCGCCAGAGTTGGACGGACTGGTTGCTCTCGACCTGCGCCGGAATCCGGTCCCGCCTTCGGCTCGGAAGCGGCTCTGGGAACGGTTCGGAGAGCGGGTTTTGCTCTGACCCGTGTCCGTCGAACGGCGGGGAGATTGGGTAACTGACCAGCAGGCAGCGGGTTCGGCTCGACGGTGTGAGTGCGGCTCGCGGGAACGGACTTTCTTCCAGACCACTCAATGCTTCTGGGACGGGGTGCCCCCCTCGCCTGGAACCAATGAGAGCGGCTAGAGCGTCGGCGTCAGGGGCGTTCGGACGGGGGCCAGAATCGGTCGGCCTCGCGGCGACGTGCGCCCCAGGACTGCCACTCCTCGACCGTCGGCATGGTGGCGCCGTCGACCAGTTCGCGGAGCCGGTCGAGTTCGCGGAGGCGGGCGGTCGCCGCGTTCATCGCTTCGGGCATGGGTTCGCCGCTCGCCGCCATCCCCTCGACGGCAGCGCCGACGCGGCGGGCCAGCGCGTCGATCTCGGCCCGCGCCGCAGCCCGGTGCTTCTCGCGGTACTCGGGGCTGACGAGCCACACCCGCCGCGCCGCCCACCGCGCCGCCTTCGCCGACGCCGGGCGGAGCGGGTCGGTGAGGGTCGCCGGGTCCACGACCGGCTTCGCCGGCCGGTGCCGCAGCGGCGCCCAGTCGTCGCCGAACCACATCGCGGTGAGGAGCCCGGCGACGCACAGTGTCGGCGTGAGGACGAGCAACCCCGCGGCGAGCAGCTGACGTGGACGCGGGTTGAAGCGGATGGCGTTTAGCAGGCCGGCCCCGACGAAGCCGACGAGCCCGCCGGCGGCGTGCCCTTCCCAGCTGACCTGCGGCAGGAGGCAGACGCCGGCGTTGAGGAGGAACGCGAACAGCAGCCGGCGGCCCATGTCGGCGGCGAGGTCGGGCGGGAGGTCGTCGCGGAAGTGGACGTACCACGCCAGCACGGCCCCCATCAGCCCCCAGACGGCGCCCGACGCCCCGGCGACGATGACGGGCACGTCGCCCGGCCCGGCCAGCGGCCGCGACGCCATCGCCGCCGACGCGGCAGCCACGCCGGCGAGGAGGTAGAGGAGGAGGGCGCGCCAGCGGCCCCAGAACAGTTCGGCGGCGGGGCCGGTGGTACCGAGGAGGATCATGTTCAGGGCGACGTGCCAGAACCCGGCGTGGACGAACATGCAGGTGACGAGCCGCCACCACTGTCCGTTCAGGAGGTCTTGCGCGGACACCGCGCCGATGCGTTCGAGCACGCTCCCCCACGGCGCCCCGAGGGCCCGGGACAGCGGCTGCTCCCACCGCAGCGCGACGGCAACGCCGACGACGTACCACAGCACGTTGGCGCCGATGAGCACGGGCGTGAGGAGCGGCGGGCGGAAGTCGAGGAGGCCGGCGAGCGTGGGCGCGACGGGCTCGAAGCCTTCGGGGGTGGCGACCTCGGCGCGGGCCGCGACGCGCTCGCCGTCCGGCGTGGCGACGTACCCCTGGCCGGCCCCCTTCTGCCACGCCGCGACGCGGACGAGGCCGGCGTTCCGCAGCTCGGTGATTGCCTCGTCGAGCGCGGGCCGCGGGGCGCCGGTGCGGCGGGCGTGTACCGACGGGAACCACGGCCCGGCGGCCGCGACGACGGCGCGGAGGATGGCGTCGGTGCTGGGTCGCTCGGCGGCGCGCGGCCCGAGCGCGACCGCCTCCCGCGGGGGCGGGGTGTGGTTTTCGCTCGGCGGCGGGAGAAGTTCGGTCGCCGGGTCCATTTCAGGCATTGTGCCGAACTGCCCGGCGGTTGTCGATCGGAACCCGACGGGAATCATACGGTCGTGCGCGGGCCGCCCCGTTGACGATGGGGGGCCGCGCTCCTACGATGGGTTTTTTCCGCGACCGCGCCTTACCCGGTCCCCGCAGAATGTCGCCGGTCCCGCTGTCGTCCGCCGCGTTCGCCGACGCCGTACTGCGGCTGGCGCGCGTCCGCGGGCCGGTGGTAGTGAAGCTCGGCGGCAGCGCGATGGAAGACCCGGCCGCGACCGACGCCTGTCTGCGGTCGGTGGCGACACTCCACCATCTCGGCGTGCCTGTAGTTCTGGTTCACGGTGGTGGCAAGCCGATCGACCGGGCGATGGCGGAAGCCGGCCTGACGCCGCGGAAGGTCGCCGGCCGCCGCTACACGGACGAGGCCACGCTGGGCGTTGTGGTTCCCGTGCTCCACGCCATCAGCCGCGACCTCGAAGGTCGGTTGAGCGCACTCGGCGCTGACAGCAAGGCGCACACCAACTCGGGCTCGTTCCCGCTTCTCGGCGAGCCGCTCCGGTTAGCCGCTACCGACGGCACGCCCATTGACCTCGGGTGGGTCGGTTCCGTGGCATCCGTCCAGACCGATGACCTCCGCTGGCGCGTCCGTGAGTGTGGCGAACTGCCGGTGATCCCGTCCCTTGCGATCTATGCAGAGAGCCCCACAGGCTGGCTCAACGTCAACGCCGACACTGCGGCTTCGGCCGTGGCCGGCGCGCTGAACGCCCAGAAGGCGATTTTCCTCACTGACACCCCCGGCGTGCTCCGCGAGCGGCGTGAACCCGCGTCGCTCATCCCAAGTCTGACCGAGACCGAGTGCCGGGCACTCATCGCGTCCGGGGTGATCGACGGCGGTATGGTGCCGAAGGTGGAGGCGTGCTTCGAGGCGCTCGCCGCCGGGGCGCAGTCCGCGCTCATCCTCGACGGCCGCGTGCCGTACTCGCTCCTCGACGTGTTCCTGCACGACCGCTTCACCGGGACCGAAATCACCCGGTAGCTTCGGAGTCTTCATGGCCGCGACCGACACGCTCACCAGCCCGCAGGTCATCGACCTGGCGAAGCGCTATCTGATCGGCAACTACACGCGCTACCCGGTGTGCCTGGTGCGCGGCGAGGGGTCGTGGGTGTGGGACGCCGAGGGGAACCGCTACCTCGACTTCTTCCCCGGCTGGGGCTGCGGCATCCTCGGTCACTGCCCGCCTCGCGTCGTGGAAGCCGTCCGCGAGCAGGTGAGCACGCTCATCCACGTCCCGAACACGTGGTACACCGAGCCGCAGGCGCTGCTCGCGCAGGCGCTGTCGGAGCGGACCGACTTCGGCGGCATCTGCTTCTTCTGCAACAGCGGCGCGGAGGCGAACGAGGCCGCGATCAAGCTCGCCCGCCTCAACGGCAAGCCGAAGGGGCGGTACAAGATCGTCACCCTCACCGGCGGGTTCCACGGCCGGACGATGGGCTCGCTCACCGCCACCGCCCAGCCGAAGTACCACGCCGGCGTCGAGCCGATGCTGCCGGGTTTCGTGTACGCCCCGTTCGGCGACCTGGCAGCGGCCGAGAAGGCGATCGACGCCGAGACGGCCGCGGTGCTGGTGGAGCCGATCCAGGGCGAGGGCGGGATCAACCTGCCGCCGGCCGGGTTCCTCGAAGGCCTCCGCGAACTGTGCGACCGCAACGGCATGCTCCTGATGCTCGACGAGGTGCAGACCGGCACCGGCCGCACCGGCGCGTGGTTCGCCCACCAGCACTGGAACGTGAAGCCGGACGTGGTGACGCTGGCGAAGGCGCTGGCCGGCGGCGTGGCGATGGGCGGGGTGATCGCCACGCCCGAGGTCGGCGAGAAGCTGAAGCCCGGCACCCACGCCGCGACGTTCGGCGGCAACCCACTCGCCGCCCGCGCCGCGCTCGCCACCATCGAGACGATCGAGCAGGACGGCCTCCTCGACCGGGCCGTCCGCGTCGGCGAGCGGTTCGCGGCCCGCTTCAACGCCCTGAAGGCCCAGAGCCCGCACGTGCTGGACGTGCGCGTGAAGGGCGCCATGATCGGCGTCGAGCTGGCGACCGACGCCGCCCCCGTGGTGCTGGAGTGCCTGAAGCGCGGCCTGCTGGTCAACGCCACGCACGGCACCGTCATCCGGCTCCTGCCGGCGATCAACATCGCCGACGAGCAGATCGACGAGGGGTGCGACACCCTCGCCGACGTGATCCTGGGCCTGAAGGCGTAGCCGTTCACCATCCGTTCCGGCACCAACCGAAGCCCGCGGGTCATCCCGCGGGCTCGCCACCTTGAGGGGCTCGCCCCCGATGACGCACTTCCTGAACCTGATCGACCTGTCCGCGGACGAGGTCAAGCACCTCCTCACAGAGGCGGCCCGGCTGAAGGCCGCGCACGCCCGCGGCATCCCGACGCGGACGCTCGCCGGCAAGGTGGTCGGGCTGATCTTCGAGAAGCCGAGCTTGCGGACGCGGGTGAGCTTCGAGAGCGGCGTGGCCCAGCTCGGCGGCACGGCGCTGTACCTGCCGGGGAACGAGGTCGGCCTCGGCTGGCGCGAGACGCACGCGGACTTCGCCCGCACCATCGCCCATTACCTCGACGCGATCGTGCTGCGTGTCTACCGCCACGACACGCTCGACGCGGTAGCGCAGCACGCCTCCATTCCCGTCGTCAACGCCCTGTCCGACTGGTCGCACCCGTGCCAGGGGCTCGCCGACCTGCTGACGATCCAGGAGCTGTTCGGCGGCGTGGACGGTCGCACGGTGGCGTTCATCGGCGACGGCAACAACGTGGCCCGGTCGCTGGCCGTCGGCTGCGGCCGGCTAGGGGCGAAGTTCGTGCTCGGCTGCCCAGCGGGCTACGGCTTCGACCCGAAGTTCCGGGCCGACTACACGGCGCGGGTGTCGAAGGACTTCCCGCGCGAGGTGAACGACGCGGCCGCGGCGGTGGCGGGGGCGGACGTAATCTACACCGATGTGTGGACCAGCATGGGCCAGGAGGCCGAGCGTGAGGAGCGGCTGAAGCGGTTCGAGTCGTTCCAGGTGAACGCGGAGCTGTTGGCGAAGGCGGCGCCGCACTGCAAGGTGCTGCACTGCCTGCCGGCCCACCGCGGGGAGGAGATCACCGACGACGTGATCGACGGCCCCGCGAGTGCCGTGTTCCAGCAGGCCGGCAACCGCCTCCACACCCAGAAGGCCGTCCTGGAGTGGCTGCTGAAGTAAATCCGGGTGATCCACAGATTCCGCAGAAGACACAGATTTGAAGAATCAATTATTGTCTTCCAATCT
>DASPHQ010000719.1:0-3776 GCA_035629595.1 Urbifossiella sp.
CCGACCGCGGGCGTCGGTCTTCGGGTGGAGCCGGTCGCTGAGCAGCAGCCCACGGCCGTAGCGCGAGAAGCCGACCACCCGGCGGCACCCGCCGAGCCGGGCGAGCAGGGCGGTGCGGAACGAGTTCGGGAACAGGAGCGCGGCGTCGACCCGCGATTCCCGCAGCTTCCGGGCGACGGCCCACAGGCGCTGATCCCGCGCGCCGCCCTTGTCGAACCGGACGACCTCGCGGAACCACGGCGCGCCGGCGACCACGTCAGCGACGTAGGGTTTGCAGACGGCGACCAGTTCGGCCGACGGGAAGTGTTCGCGCACCGCCCGCACCGCCGGCGTCGCCATCACCACGTCGCCGACCCAGTTCGGCAGGAACAGCGCGATCCGGTTCATCCGTGAACCCGTCCGTTACGCGGCCCGCATCCGCTCGATGATCGTCGTCGTGGACACGCCCGGCCGCAGCCCCGCGAGGTGCACGCGGCCGCCGTTCGCCTCCACGAACTCGGCGCCGACTACCTCGTCCTTGCAGTAGTCGGCCCCCTTCACCAGCACGTCCGGCCGCACGGCGCGGATCAGCGCCAGCGGCGTCGCCTCGGCGAACACGCACACGTAGTCCACGTCCTGCAACCCGGCCAGCACCAGGGCGCGGGCGTCGGCGGCGTTCACCGGGCGGGTCGGCCCCTTCAACTGCCGCACGCTGGCGTCGCTGTTCAGCCCGACGACGAGGCAGTCGGCCTGCGCCCGCGCCTCGTGCAGGTACTGCACGTGGCCGGCGTGAAGCACGTCGAAGCAGCCGTTGGTGAACGCCACCCGCTGCCCCGTCTGCCGCCGGCGGTCCAGCTCGGCAACCAACTGTGGCAGCGGCAGCGTCTTGCCGGCGCCGGGCGTGCGCTCCGCGGTGTGGAACAGGTCCGTCAACAGCTCCTCGCGGCTCACCGTCGCCACGCCGATCTTCTCGACCTCCAGCCCGCCGGCGACGTTCGCCAGCCGGATGGCCGGGTCGTAGTCGGCGCCCGAGGCCAACGCCAGGCCGAGCGTCGCCATCACCATGTCGCCGGCGCCGGTGATGTCGTACACCTGCCGCGGTCGGGTGGGGAACACGGCGGAACGTCCGTCGCCGTGGGCCAGCGCGATGCCGTCCTTGTCGAGTGTCACGATGCCGGCTTCGAGCCCGAGCCGGTCGCGCAGGTCGGCGGCGGCCCGCAGCGACTCGTCGTGTGTCTCAATCGTGCGGCCGGTGGCGAGGCCGGCTTCGAGGCGGTTCGGCGTCATCGACGCGCAGCCGTGGTACTTGGCGTAGTCGCCGCCGCGGGTCGGGTCGGCGATCACGCGCACGCCGCGGACCTTAGCCGCTGCGATCAGGCCTTTCAGCAGGCCGGGGGTGCAGACGCCCTTGTCATAATCACTCACGAGCACGATGTCGGCGGCCCGCAGCTTCGCCTCCAACACCGCGGCCAGGTCGCGCTCGACGGCGGCGCCGAGGGCGGAGCGGTCCTCGTAGTCCACGCGGATCATCTGCTGCGGGTGCTTGGCCTGGGCGCGGCCGATGTAGCGCTCCTTCACCGTCGTCGGCCGCGTCGCGTCGGTGCGAACGCCCTCCGCGTCGATCCCCAGGTCGGTGAGCATCTGCCGTGAGCGAAGGCCGTCGGCGTCGGGGCCGACGACGCCGACGAGGCTCGTCTCGGCGCCGAGCGCCGCGAGCATCGTGGCGACGCTGCTGGCCCCGCCGAGGCGCTCTTCGCGACGGTCGGCGCGCAGCAGGATCACCGGCGCCTCCTGGCTGATGCGCTCGGCGTTCCCCCAGACGTAGCGGTCGAGCATCACGTCGCCGACCACCAGCACCCGCGGGCGGCCGAGCCGGTGGACCAGGTCGATGAGGTCGGTCATCTCACACCAGTGGTCAGTTGTCAGTGGTCAGTTGTCAGTCGGACTGCTCGGGCCGGTGCTCGGCTCCGACTGACAACTGACCACTGACAACTCGAAACGTCACGACGGTAGTACGCGCGCCAGCGCCTCCTCGAAGGCGTCCCGCCCGTCGCGGAACGCGATGCCGACGCGCACCGCCCGCAGCGGCCGGCCGGACAGGTCGGGGAGGCGCAACTTCACCCAGTCCTTCTGCGTCGTCGCCACCACGGCGTCGGCCGGCTGGCGCCCCGCCCACGCACGCAGGTCGTCCACGTCGGCCCGGGTGTACGGGTGGTGGTCCGGGTACGCCCGGAAGTCGGCCACCGACGCGCCGAGCGATTCGAGCGTGCGCCGGAAGGCGGGCGGGCTGCCGATCCCGGCGAAGCCGACCACCACCCGCCCGCGGAGCAATTCGACCGGCTCCGGTGCGGCGCCGCCGAGCAGCTCCGTCGGCCGGTGCTCGCACGTCGCCACCGTCAGGTGCGGGAAGCGGGCCGTCAGCCGGTCGCGCGTCTCGTCCGTGTCGGGCGCCTGGTCGCAGCGCGTTAGCAGCACCACCGCGGCGCGCTTCAAACTGCTCTCGGGTTCCCGCAGGGTGCCGCGCGGGAACATCCGGTCGCGGTGCGGCGGCAGCGTCGCGTCGATCAGCACTATGTCCAGGTCGCGGTGCAGGCGGCGGTGCTGGAAGCCGTCGTCCAGCACCAGCACCTCGCTCTCCAGTTCCTCCACCGCCCTCGCCGCGGCCGCGGCCCGGTCGGGGTCTTGCAGGTGCGGCACGTCCGGCAGGTTCTCCTCGAGAACGAGCGCCTCGTCGTTCGGCCCCGCCTCCGCCCCGTACCCGCGGCTCAGGATCGCTGCCTGCATCCCGCGGTCGCGGTAGAACCCGGCCACGAACTCGACGCACGGCGTCTTCCCGGTGCCTCCGAGGGTGAGGTTGCCGACGCTCACCACCGGCACGCCGGCGCGGACCACCGGGCGGCGGCCGCGGTCGTAGCCGCGGTTCCGCCACCACACGCCGAGCCGGTAGGGGCCGCTGGCCGCCCACAGCCCGAGTCGGGCGGCGGCCGCCAGTGGCCCGCGCCGCTCGCCGCGGACGATGGCGTGGAACAACTCCGGCCGCACGTCGCCCTCCGGGTGGGGCGGGACTCTAGCCGGTCCGCGGGACGTGTGTCAACCGCTCCCCGGGAAAGTGATAAACCGGTGAATCCGCTCTCACCGCCCGGGCGTCTGTGGTTTAGAATGACCTTCTGTACTCGTCTCTCGATTCGGTCGTTCTCCCCACTTCACCGAGGCCCTGACTGATGTCTCTCTCGCGCAACCATCGCCGTGGCGCCTTCACGCTCATCGAACTGCTGGTCGTCATCGCCATCATCGCCATCCTGATCGGGCTCTTGCTGCCGGCCGTCCAGAAGGTGCGCGAGGCCGCCGCCCGCGCCAAGTGCAGCAACAACCTGAAGCAGGTCGCCCTCGCCTGCCACGGGTTCCACGACGTGAACGGCTCGCTGCCCCGCGGAGCCGAGGAGAACGTGTACCCGCAGCCGAACCCGACCGGGGGCACGACCACCTTCATCGGCACCAGCTGGCTGGTGTACATCCTCCCGTACATGGAGCAGCAGGCGCTGTTCACCAAGTACGACTTCACCATCGGCTACTCCACCGCGAACAACGCCCTCGTCGGCATGACGCCGCCCAGCACGTACCACTGCCCGTCCGGCCCGCCGCCGTCGCAGTACACCGACCCGAACGGCACCGCGACCGGGAACCTGACCACCCACTACTACGGCGTGATGGGGCCGGGCGGGGCCACCAACCCGACCACGCTCACAATCGGCAGCACCACGTACAGCTACACCGTCGGCAACCCGGCCGCCAACGGG
>DASPHQ010000720.1:0-3118 GCA_035629595.1 Urbifossiella sp.
TCGGCCGCTGTGAAGTCGCGCGGCCGAGCACCGCCAGGTAGTCGGCCACGTTCGCCCGCTGGCCCGGGTCGTCCGCGTAGGCGGCGTCCATCTCGACCACCCGCCCGTCCCACCCGCGGCCGACGGCGTCGAGCCGGACGACGAACTCCCCCTTGTTGGTCGCCGAGGCCAGGACCGTCGGCCCGAGCCGGAGCGGCGCGATGCTCTGCCCGGTCGGCCCGCCGACGACCGCATCGGCCTCCGGCAGCCCGGCGGCGAGCTGGCGCAGTTCGTCCTCCGGGGCGTAGGCCAGCACCACGAGCGAGTCGTACCGGCCCTTCGCCGCCGCCGCCTCGCGGAGGATCGCCTCGCGCGGGTCGTCGAGCCGCCCGCCGGGGACGGCGAAGTGGCGCGACAGCACGCCGACGAGCGCGACGCGCCGCCCGCCGCGCTCGACGATCCGCAGGGGCTCCGCGACGAGCGAGCCGTCGGCGGCGCGGAGGTTCGCGGAGACGAGCGGGGCGCCTGTGTCGGCGATGAACCGCCGGAGGTAGTCGGCCCCGAGCGCGGTCTCCGGCCCGCCGACGTTGTGGGCGTCGAGCCCCATCGCCCGTTCCCCGCTGAGGATCGCCTCGAACTTCACGCGCTGGTACGGCGAGGTGCCGCCCGGGGCGCCGCCGGCGTCGGCGACGATCACGTCCGCGTCGGCGCGGAGCCCGGCGACGTAGGTGCCGCGCCGCGGCATCCCGCCGGACTGGTTCGACGTACAGCCGCACGGCACGATCCAGCCGGCCGTGTCGCCGCTGACGACCAGGACCAGCGGCCGGACCGCCGGCGCCGGCCGGTGCGTGTACCACCACCCCGCGGCGGCGGCGGCGCCAACGACGGCTAACACGGCTCCAACGGCGAGGAGACGGCGCGGGAGCCGGGCGGGGGGCGACATGAGATTCTCGACGGGCGGCGTTAGTACAGCAGCGCGTAGGCCAGGATGTTCACGTTGATCTCCTCGGCGTTGCGGATCTCGTTCCCGCCGCAGCAGCAGCAGCCTTGCGTATGGGAGGTGTCGTTCAGCCCGTCCTGGGAGTACAGCACGCCCAGCCGGCCGCCGACCGTCACGCCCTCCAGCGGGTGGGGAGTGCCGTGCTTCGCGGTCAGCTGCTTGATCTCGTAGACGGTGTGAAAGACGGGGTGCTCTATCCCGATCGGCCGCAGCGGGGTCTCGGGGAACGCGACGGCCATCTCCCGGCGGAAGGTCCGGTCCCAGTCCGCCGAGGAACACCCGGCCGAGGCGAGCAGCAGGCCGCCGCGGTGGACGAAGCGACGGAGGTTCTCGCGCTCGGCGTCGGTCAGCTGGAAGCTCCCTTCGCCGGTCATGATGACCAGGGGGAAGTTGAACAGCTCCTCCGACGCGAGCTTGACCGCGTGGAACCGGCGGCTCGTGGCGATCGCCGACTCCTTCTGGGCGCGGAGCAGGAAGTGGTCCGAGAAGCACTGACTGCTCTTCACCCCGGCGTAGACGAGGTTCGCCACCTGCACGATGCTCTCGGGCTCGCCGCCGAGGTGCCGCTGGTCGGCCGGCGGCGGCGCGGCGCGGTCCTGGGCCAGGGCGAACGCGGCGGCACCGGCCGCGAGCAGCACGGCGGCGAGCGGGACGGCCCGGACGACGCGGCGGCGGTTCGTCGGCATGTCACCTTCCTCCGGTTTCGTCGGCGACCCGCTGGAAGTACTCGGCGACGCGGCGGCGGTAGGCGGCCGGTACGGCCGCGTCACTGGCGCCGGACGCACCGGGAGGTCGGCAGCCCGGCGCCGCCGGTCCCGGCCCGGTCCGGGTCACGCCACCCTGACCGTCCCCGCGGCCGTCCCCGCTGCCCCCGACCGGCCCCGCGCCCGACGATGAGCCCAGGCCGGGCAGGTTCCCGTACAGCCCGACACCCGCGGACGACGGCCCCGGGGTACTCGCCCCGCCGCCCGACTCGGCGAGCAGCTGCCCGACGGTGTTTCCGAGCCCGGCGGCCAGCGTCGGCTGGAAGCGGAGGCATTGCTGACCTTGGCCCATGATACCCTCCGCCCCTTCGGACCGCTCCACGAACTTCTCCAGGATCTCGGCCGCCCGGTCGGCGTTGCCGTGGCCCCGCTTCCCGGAGAACTCCGCCAGCGCGGCCTCCGCCGCGGTCATCGCCTCGGTCGCGCCGCTCCCACGCACGTCCGTCGCGGTGGTGCGGAGGGTCTCCAGTTCCGGGTCGTCCGGCAGTCGGGCGACGTGGTCTTCGATGTCGTCGAGCAACTTCGCCAGCGCCGTGCGAACCTCGCCCTGCTCGGTCTTGAGGTCGCGGACCCGCGTCCGGGCCGCGGGGTCGCCGACGTTCTCCTGTTCGCGGAGCGGCCGGAGCCGGGTTTCGAGGTCGCGCTGCCGCCGCGCGAGCCCGACGAACCGCGCCGAGTCCTCCATCAGCGGTAGCACGACCGCCAGTCGCTCGAGCGGGGCGATGGCGTTCCGGTCGAGCTCCGCCTTCTCGCCGTTGAGCCGGGCCGCGAGGCGCTCGAGCGCCTCCGCCGACAGCCCGGCGGTGAGGCCGCCCTGCCGGGCCGCCTCCTCCAACTCCCGCGCCGCGTCGTCGAGTTGCCGGGCGAGTCGTTCCAACTGCGGGGCCAGGTGGCGGTCGAGGTCGTAGCCCAGGGGCCGCTTGGCCGCCTCGCGCACCGCCGCCGCCTCGGCCCGGGCGCGGTCGGCGAGCTGTTGCAAGTCCTTGCGGTAGTCGGCCGTCGCCGCCCCGGCCGGGGGGCGGTCCTTGTGCTTCCGGCGGAGCTCCTCGGCCGCCGCGGCGAGCCCCTCCGCCCGCCGCCGGGCCTGCTGGTACTTCGACTGCAACAGCCCGAACACTTCCCGCACGCGGACCAGCTTCTCGAACTCCTCCCGGCTGACGATCCGCACCCGGGCGGCCGCGCTCTCGGCCCCGTTCGGCCCGGCCGGGTCGTTGTCCTCGGCGCGGGCGAACAGCGTGATCTCGTCGCCGGGCTGCAAGCCGTAAGAGGCCAGCGGCAACTGGACGACCGCGTACACCCGCGTGGGTTGCGGCGCCTTGACCGTGACGTCGAGCGGCAGCGCCCGCGAGTCGTTGAGGCTGCGGAACAGCTGCAC
>DASPHQ010000721.1:0-3609 GCA_035629595.1 Urbifossiella sp.
CGCGCGCCCTGAATCTCCGCCAGCGACCCGTACAGGATGTAGCTCGGCGTTGGGGCGAGAACCCGCCCCCCTTCGGGGACGAACGCGCGGGTCAGGATCGTCAGGATGTCGTCGGACCCGTTGCCGATCACGATGCACTCGGGATCGACGCCGAGCACGCGGCCGGCGGCGCGGCGGAAGGTGTCGCCGAGCGGCTGCGGGTACTTGCGGAGCTTGTCGCCGGTGAGCGCGGCGCGGACCGCCTCGAACACCCGCGGGCTGGGCGGGTACGGGTTTTCGTTCGTGTTCAGCTTGATGATGTCCGGGTCGTTGAGCTGCTCGCCGGGGGTGTAGCCGGCCATGGCCCGGATGTTGGGGCGGACGCTGTTCACGATAGGATCCAAAGCAACCAGGCCAAATTCGAAACCCGAAGCACGAAATCCGAAACCGCGGCTCGGGGGCTTCCGTTCGGATTTCGTGCTTCGAGTTTCGAATTTACTTCTTCCCCGCCGCAGCCGCCGCGGGCACCTTGTCGGGCTTCGGCTTGGGCCGCGCCGCCGGGCCGCTGTCGGCCGCCCGCAGGGCGACGCTCGCCGCGTGGCCCGTCAGCCCCTCCTTCTCGGCCAGGAAGATCACGTCGGCGGCGATCTCCTTCAGGCCGTTGCGGGTGAACCGCAGGACGCTCGTCCGCTTGCGGAAGTCGTTGGCGTTCAGGCCGCTGGTGAACCGGGCCGTGCCGCCGGTCGGCAGCACGTGCGACGGCCCGGCCGCGTAGTCGCCCAGCGCCACCGGGGTGAACGGCCCGAGGAACACCGCCCCGGCGCTCTCGACTTCTTCGAGGAACCCGTCCGGGTCGCGGGTCTGGATGTGCAGGTGTTCCGGAGCCAGGGCGTTCACGCAGTCGATGGCGCCCTGCTTGTCCGGGGCCAGTACGAACGCCCCGTACCGCTCCAGGCTGTCCCGCGCCAGGTCCGCCCGCGACAGCTTGGCCAGCCGCTTCTCCAGCGCCGCGTGGACCTCGTTCAGCAGCGGCTCGTACCATGTCACCAGCACCGGCACCCCCGGCGAGTGCTCGGCCTGGGCGATCAGGTCCAGCGCCACGTAGTCCGGGTGGGCCGAGTCGTCGGCGACCACCACCACCTCGCTCGGGCCGGCGATGCAGTCGATGGCGACCTGGCCGTACACCTGCCGCTTCGCCAGGGCGACGAACTGGTTGCCCGGGCCGACGATCATGTCCACCGGCTTGAGGCCGTCCACGCCGTAAGCCATCGCGGCGATGGCCTGGGCGCCGCCGAAGCGGAACACCTCGGTGATCCGCAGTTCGTGGCAGACGGCCAGCATGTCCTGGCTAAACCCGCCGGTGTCCTTCGGCGGCATGCACACCACGATATCCTCGACGCCAGCGGCCTGGGCCGGGCAGATGGTCATCAGGAGCGTCGAGGGGTAGGCCGCGGCGCCGCCGGGGCAGTACACGCCGACGCGCTTCAAGGGGCGGTAGCGGAGGTGCAGCTCGTGCTTGCCGCTGACGCGCATCTCGGCGTCGCGGTGGAGGAGCCCGGACTGGAACTGGAGTACGTTGTACTGGATCTGCCGGAGCACCTCGAGGAACGCCGGGTCCGCCGCGGCGTGGGCGGCGGCCAGCTCGGCCGGCTTCACCCGCACCTGCTCTGGCTTGAGCTTCACCTTGTCGAACTGCTCGGTGTACTGGAGCACGGCCGGGAGGCCGCGGTCGCGCACGTCGTTGCAGATGCGCGACACGGCCTGGACCGGCGACAGCGGCTCGCCGAACACCGCCTGCGTGAGCTTCTTGCTGGCGGGGGTGACGATGTCGCCTTCGGTGCGGAACTGGTCGCGGAGCTTGGTGAGCTGGGCGGCGGCGTTCGGGGCCGTGAGGTCGATCCGCCGCAGCTTCAGGGTCGGCATTGGGGAACCTCGGGGCGCACGGCGGACCGGCGGGAAGGGGGTGGCCCTACCCGGGACGGCCTCGCGGCAACCCGTCCGGGAGTGTGTGTCAGGGTGACGGCCACGGAGAGGGCGGCCGGTTGATTCACAACATCCGTTATAGTAACACGGCGCACGGGGAGCAAGGATGTCCCGGTGGGGTAAAGACGTCCCGGGACGCAAGCGATGACGGATGTGCGGGTTGTGACGACCACACGGATTTTATTCGCACCGCCGCCCGACGGTCAGGGCGTGCTCACGTCGATGACCACGAACGAGTCCACGGGTTCGACACCGGCCGCCTCGGACAGCGACACCACGAAGGGGTGCCGGCCGGTGGGGAGGTTCGCGGGCAGGTTCAACGTCCACGCGGCGGTGGTCCGCCGGCCAGGAGCGACTTTCGTCTCGATCGGCCGGTCGTCGAACACGCCCCGACCGCGGAGGGTAAGCGTGACAACCTCCTCGGCCGACCCCAGGCCGTCGAGGTAGGCGGTGACGCGGACCATGTCGCCGGCCTTCGCGGTGAGCCGAACGGGTTCGACCGAGACGCGGTGCGGCGTCCAGTCGCGCAGGTGACTGCCGCTGGGCGAGACGGCGTCGCAGGCCTTCGCCGCGGCCGCGCCCCAGCGTTCGCGGCGGCGGTAGTCCTCGGCGTTGAACACGTACGGACCGCCGTGCTCGGCAAGCACCCACTCGGGGGCGAGGGTCAGCACCTTGCGGGCGCTGGTGCCGTACACCGCGGGCGAACTGCGGTTCAGCCCCATCCACCCGCCGGAACCACTGTACTGGTCCTGGTGGAAGAAGTTGTCCGCGGTGAACAGGCAGCGCTTGCCGTCGATCGTCGTTTCGATGCCGGCCGTGTAGTGCGTCTGGCCCGGCAGGTGGTGGAACTTGAACTCGTAGCCGCCCCACGCGGCCGTCTCGCCGTCCTTCAACTCCTTCGTGAAGCGGATGGGGCGTTCGTCGAGGAACGGGGCGCGGAAGCGGAACGGCTCCTTGAGCGGCCCGGCGACGGTGTCGAGCCCCCACACCTGCACGCGGTCGCGGCCGGCCATGTAGTACAGGCCGTCGAAGTGGTCGTAGTGGGCGTGGCTGAACGCGACGACCTCGACCGGGCCGAGCTTCTCCGCGGCGCGGAGTTTCTCGATCTGCGCGGCGATGCGTTCGGCCCACGGGTCGAGCACGAGGCAGCCGATGCCGTCACGGGCCTTGAGGACGTAGGTGTTGCCGGTGATCCACAGGTGGTCCGAGACCTTCGACCACGGCTTGTCGCCGCCGCTGCCGACCTGCTCCTTCGGAACGAGGAACGGGTATTGGGGTGGGTTCCCCTCGCGCTTCGAGTAGCGCTCGAAGCTCTTGAGGAAGGCCGCCTCCTCGACCAGCGCCGCGGTGTCGGTGAGGGCCTTGGCGCAGTCCTTCGCCAGTACGGGGGCGTGGGCCGGCAGCAGGTGCGTGGGGGCGAGCTTCGCCAGCGCCCGCAGCGACTCGGCCGTCGGCTTGAGGCCGGCGTCGGTCCAGTGGTCCCAGTCGGTGGTGTACGGCGTCCACAGCTTGCCGGACGTGTGGAAGGCGTCGCCGCAGCAGACCACGTTCGTGCCGTCGGCCTTCGTCAGGTGGAACGCCAGGTGGTCGCGGCTGTGCCCCGGTGTGGCGACCGGCGTGACCGTCCACGGGCCGAAGGGGATGGCC
>DASPHQ010000722.1:0-6845 GCA_035629595.1 Urbifossiella sp.
GCTCCCCCGCGCGATCGGCTTCGCATCGAAAGAATTGGCTCTGGTAAGCTGAGAAACCGGCATCCGAAGCCCACATGAAACCCCTCTGAATCCACCGCCGGAACGACATGACACCGGCATCCGAAACCGATACCATCCTTCACTTCTCCAATTCTTTTCTCCCCCATCCCATGAGCAAACTGCTCACCCTCTCCATCCTTGCCGGCGTCGTGCTGGCCCCGTCAGCCGCCGTCGCGGCTCCCGCCCGCATCTCGGGCACCAACGTCCCTGCCCGCTTCTGCGAGGGCGTCCGGTTCGATGACCAGAAGTACGGCCCGTTCATCGACGCGAACGCCCTGGACCTCAAGGCCGCGGCGCTGATGAACGATCCGGTGGTCCGTGAGGCCGCCCGCCGCGCGCGGGCCGAGAAGTGGTCCGGACAGGTCCGCGCCGGACAGGTCGCCAAGTGCGGCAGGTCGACGTTCTAACGAACCCGAGCGGATAAGGCCCCCGACTACCCCGGGGGCTTTTCGTCGAGGGTTTCATTACCCCGCTTCGGGTCAAGCATCGCGCGCGCCAGCGCCGCCGCCCGCTGCGCCGCGAGCGACGACCGCAGCCGGGGCCGACACGGGAAGTAGTCCCTCACAAGGAGCGGGCGGATCACGTCGTGCCATGCCTTCATCCGCTGCGGGATCGCCGAATTCCGCCGCGTCGGGAACACGCCGCCGAACACCTCGAACCCGGCCCGGTCCGCCGCCATCCGGATGCCTTCGACGGTCTTCTTGTCATCCGTTTCGAAGATCCAAGAGCCGCTCCAGACGGCCGCGCGGCGCGTGTCGATGACGTTCACCTTCTGGACGGGTGGCGAGAACGTGCGGCCGACCTCCTCCCGAATCGCCGACCACACCTCCCCGCCCGGTGACACCGCCAGCGCGGAGATTTTTCGGTGGGCCTTCAGGTTCGCCAGAATCTCCTCCGACCACTCCTGCCGCTCCGACGCCCGCCACATCGCGACGTCCGTCCCCATGACGACGTGGGCGTGCGGGTGGGCGTCGGCCAGCCGCAGCTCCCGCCGCAACACGAACAGGCCCCGGCACAAGTCCAGGTACCGCGTCCGCTCCCCGTCCGGCAGGTCGCTCGCGCCCCGCGCGAGCAGATCGAGGGCGAGGGGGTTGGGGAGCAGGTACGAGTCGGTGTCGGGGCTGGCTGAGAGGAGCGAGGTGCCGTCGACCAGGTCGTTCAGGAGGGCCTCGTGGCGGTCGTGGTCGAACGTGTCCACCCACCGCCAGATCAATCGCCCCGGCTCGTCGAGGGCCGAGAGCCCCCCGACCGATACCTTGAGGGCCACCGCCACTCGGGCGACCGTCTCGAAGCCCACGCCGCTCGCACTGCGGGTACCGTTCAGGAGGTTCGACATGTGACCCGCGCTCACCCCGGCGCGCGCGGCCAGCTCCTCCACGCTCATCCCCAGGGCTTCCCGCAACTCGTCCGCCCGTCTGAAGTCGAACATCCCGCCCCCATCCCGCCTATAGGCGGGTTTCAAGGGGTTCCTGGACCGAACAATCCCCCCAATCGTACCATCCCGTCAGAACGCACGGCAGCTCGCATCGGCCGAACTGCCGTCCGACCGCGCCCGATCCGCGGCATGCTGAAGGAGGTCCGCCATGACCACGAAGACCCTGTCCCCCGTCCCCACGCTCCGGTTCGACGAGCGGTTCCTGCCGCCCACGTTCCGCACCGAGCCCCCGCCGCCCAAGCCCCTCGCCGACCTCGAGAAGGCCCTCGTGGAACACTCGGCGCTCCCCCGGGCGAAGACGGTCGCCGCACTCTTCGAGGCGTACCAGGAGTCCAGCCGGCTCCTCCACGACGCCTACGCCGCGATCGACGCCTACCTCCACAAGGCCGCCGCCGCGACCGTGCCGGCCGTCCCCTGCCAGCGGTGCACGTCCTGCAAGGCCGTCGTCCGCAATGCCAAGTTCCTGGACGCGAAGTGCCAGTACTGCGGCCACCGGCCGCTCTTCCTCGCCTACTGGACCGACTCCCACGCCCCCGGAAAGCCCGAGCGGACGTTCCCGCTCCTCCCCCTCCCGCGGCCCGAGCCGTTCGGGCTGACGCTGGCCCGGGAGAGCCCCGAGCGGGTGCGGGAGGAAATGAGCGCGTCCCTCGCCGCCCGCGCGACGTGGGCCGCCAACGAGGTCTGGCGGACCCTGCGGGACATGGTCGACGAGAAGCACGCGGGGCTCATCACCTTCGCCGGCGTGGACCCCCGGCAGGGGTTCAAGGACATGTGCAGCTACACCTCGGTCCGGTACTTCCGCGTCGACGCGGTGACCGGCCGGAAGACCGTTATGTCCTCGCAGCGGACGCCGGGCGGGTCCGTGGAAACCGAGACGACCACCACCGAGATCGAGACGACCGTCGTCATGGAACTCCTCCAGGAGGAACTCATCGGCGTCTGCGGCGACCCGATCGGACAGTTTCGCGGGGCCGTACCGCGCCGCATCCAGCCCCTCTTCGAGAAGCCCCCCGAACCCATCGACCCCCTCCTAAGGGTGTACAGCGGCACCCAGATCCGGGAGGTCCGGGCGGAGATCGAGGTCCGGCGGGTGAGCCGCACCGAGGTCACGATGGTCCCGCGCTTCGTCCCCGAGCCGGTGTCAGTCTTCCGCCTCGACCCGGCCGTGGTGTTCGCGGACACCTACGTCCTCGCCGCCTGGCTCCCCGGCGAGGAGTGACCATGCAGCGCCTCTACGTCCCGCACGCGACCCTCTTCGCGCCCCTGCTGCTCGCCCGGCTGTTCGACGGGTTCGCGGTCCTCAGCCCGTGGCTGTGGGGGCTGACGGTCCTCTGGCTCGTCGGGGTGTGGGTGCTCACCGGCCTGCTCGTGGGGCGGCAGCTGGTGCGGTTCGAGCAGCTCGGCGTCGCGTGGCGGTGGTTCTGGGATCAGGTGGACGCGCCCCCGCGCATCCTCCCCGCGCGCGTCGAGGCGCAGCGGGAGCCGGTCGTCGGGTGCCTGATCCTCGGCCTGGCCATTCCGGTGGCGGTCGCGATCTCCCTGGCGGCGTCGCTCGTGCACTGGTTCTTCCGGTGGACCAGCATGTACGCCGTCCCCTTCGCCCTGACGTGGACCGCCGTGGACCTGATGGCGCTGACCGCCTTCCTGTACGCGAACGGGTTCATCGGGCGGACGAATCTGGCGGCGCGGCGGCGGTACGAGGCCGTGCTGCGGGCCATCGACGGGCAAGGGCTGGACGAGCCCGAGCGGAACGCGGCGCGGGAGAAGGCCAAGCAGACGTACCTCCGGGAGATCGAAGGACTGCTGACATGAGCGGACCCAACCGACCGATGTGCCTCGTCACGGGCTCACCCGGAAGCGGCAAGACGATGGCGGCCGTGATCGACGCGCTGCGGTTCCAAGGCGGCCTGTATATCGCCGATCCGCATGCCCACAGCCTGGCGGAAAACTTTCTGCTCCACGCCACGGGCGACGTGCTCTTCGACCGGCTCTCGGACCCGTTCCCGCTCGGGTACGGCCTCCTGAAGCCGAGCCGGCACCCAGACCCCCGCGAGCGGTCCAAGGAGAATCTCGCCGAAGCTCGGACGTTCACCGACATCCTGATCCGCCGGCAGGGCGTCGAGAGCCTCGCCGGGTCCCCGCTCAAGGACGAATATCTGACGGCGTTGATACTGTTGTACCTCAACCAGTCCGACGCGTGAGGCCATGAAGCATCCGTCCTACGTGCCCTTCGGCTTCCGGCCGGGCACGGATCGGTTCCGGGAACTGCTCCGCGACTGCACGGTCGAGGAGCTGCGGCACAAGTTCCGGCAGCTCGAAAAGCTGACCCCGCGGGCGCTCCGGGCGGAGGTCGGGAGCGCGCTCCGGGTCGTCGAACCGATCTTCGGGGACGACGCGTTCGTGTCCCGGTGCCCCGCGACCTTCGACCTCGGGGCCTTCCTCGACCGCGGGGGCAAACTGGTGCTCGAAGGCGGCGGGCAGATCAACAGCGACACCCGGCGGGTCATCATGTGCGGCGTGTACACGCGCGTCCTCGAACACGTGAACCGGCGCCGGAAACCGTTTCAACCGATCGAGGCGATATTAGACGAATGTACGAATGCAGGTCTGGCCGGTCACCGGGAGGAGAAGGCCGCCGGGGAGACGCGGAAGCTCGGGTTCACGACGAAATTCATCACCCAGTTCCTGAACTTTCCGGGGGGGCCGGACGGGTTCCTGCAAAACTGCGTCCGCAAGGAGACGTTCCGTGCCGCCGACTACGACCTGGCCCGCAAGCTCGCCGCCGTCATCGAGACGGGGCTGCCCGACAGCAAGAAGACCGTGACCCGGAAGAACGGCGACGAGGAGCAGGACGAGAAGCGGGCCGAGCGACTGACCTGGCTCGCGAAAGACATCATGAGCCTCGCGCCGGGGTGGCGCTACGTGACCGACGGCGGCGGTTCGCGCAAGGAGTACGTGCCGATGCTGGAGAACCCGTGGCCCGACTGGCCGGGCCTCCGCGAGGCGAAGCTGGAGGAGAAACTCTCGTGGATCAGACAACGCCCCGAGTACCGCGCGACCGCCGGGCCGCCGTCTACGCCTTCCTCGCCGCCCTTGCCGCCACCGCCGGACAGCTCGTCCGGGCCGGATTCTTCCCCGGTGCGACGGTGGGAACGCAGGGGAAGAAGGCCAACCGGTGGCTCGTCCGCAACCGGCGGAAGCGACGGGGCGGAGTCCGCGTAGTGGGCATCGTGCAGGCGCGGGGGACGGGGCGACCCTCGCACCTCTACGCGCGGTTCCCGTGCAAGGCGCGCGAGGCGGACCACCTGTACCGGATCACGGAGTTCCGCCTGTGCTTCCTGGGCTGCCCCTTCAGGCCGGGCTCGCGGGCCTCGGAGACGGAGCCGGACGGGTGGCTGACGCTCGCCGGCGAGGAGCTGGCGGTGGAGATCGACTGCGGGACCATGACCCGGAACCAGATGCAGGCGAAGTGGCGACGCTACGACGGGTGCCCGAGCGACATCCTCGTGGTGACGGTGAGCGAGAGCCGGATGCAGCGGCTCCGCGCCCAGGCCGAGACGGTCCGTGACAGGGCGCTGTTCACGACGTTCCAGCGGCTCCGGGAGGGACGGCCGTGGGTGGACTGGCACGGCAACACCGCGACCCTGTGACCGCCCGTCCGGTGTCGGCAAACCAGGGGGGAAAGGTGTCGGGAAAGCCTGTTCTTTACCGACACCCGCGGGTGCCCACCCGCCCCTCGCTCGTCTTTCACCTCTTGCCGAGCTGAAAGACTCGCTCGTGACGGATCTCCGCTGACGATCCCCGGCCGTGCCCCGGCCCCAGGCCCCCGCGCGCCGGCTGCTACACTCCGCCCCGATGCGGAACCTCGATGTCGCCCTGGACGCGCTCGCCAAAGGTATTGCCCCGGTCCCCTGCCGACCCGGAACCAAAGTCCCGCTGGTGCCGTGGAAGCCGTGGCAGACAACGCTACCGACCGAGGAACAGGTGCGCCGGCTGTTCACAAACCCGCAGGTGAACGTGGCGGTGGTCTGCACCGGGCGGCTCATCTTCGACTGCGACAAGTACACGAAGGCGGACCTGGTGCTGACGGAGTGCGGGCCGACGCCGCACATGCTCAAGACCCCGCGAGGTGGCGTCCACCTCGGCTACCGGAGGCGGAAGGGCATCCAGGTGGCGAACGTGGTGCGGCTCAAAGGGCACCCGATCGACATCCGCACGAACGGCGGACTGGAGATGATCCCTGACTCGCAGACCGAGGATGGCGAGTACCGCTGGATCAGCACGGAGGGGCTGCTGCCGACCGACGCTCTGCCCTACGGGAACATCGGCTGGACCCGCGAGCGGGTGAAACGGGTCATGCAGCCCATCGTGACGCCGGAGCTTGCCCCGGACCGCGCGAGGCTACAGCGACGCGCCAGAGGGTATCTGGCGACCGTGGAAGGAAGCGTGAGCGGCCAGCGAGGGCACGACAGAGCCATGCGAGCGGCAGGCGTCCTGATCCAGAAGTTCGGGCTCACCATCGAGGAGGCGTGGCCGCTGTTCAAGGAGTGGAATGAGACGTGTGAGCCGCCGTGGAGCGACGCCCAGCTACTGCACAAGCTCCGTTCGGCGTGGGATCGGAGGAAGTGAACCAAGCCGACGTGCCCCGTCTGCGGCCAGGGCGTCGGTTCCGTACAGCGGCCGCGAACAGACCGTGAGGTGACACCATGCCCGAGAAGAAGACGCTGAAGCTGGAGATCCACGAGATGAAGGACACCGGGGAGTGCGTCCTCACGGGCCGCACGAACCTGCCGGTGCTCGTCGTGAGCACGGACGACGGGTTCCTCTCGGAGGCCGCCATCAGCCTGAAGGGGCTGCAACAGCTCGTGAAGATGAAGCTGAACGGGAAAACCAAACCCGTTGACGGGGGGGAGTGAATGTCCCCGCGCGCCATCTCCGCGCGTCGGCGGCGTGCTAGCCTGCGCCGCATCGACCCGCCCCGCCTCATCCACGGCGACTGCCTCCGGGAGTTGCCCCGACTCCCGTCTAACTCCGTGGACACGTGCGTCACGGACCCGCCCTACGAACTCGGGTTCATGGGGAAGAGCTGGGACAGCTCCGGGATCGCCTTCGACCCGGCGACGTGGCGGGCGGTGTCGCGCGTGCTCAGGCCGGGCGGGTTCCTGCTGTGCTTCGGCGGAACACGGACGTTCCACCGGGTCGCGTGCGCCATCGAGGACGCGGGGTTCGAGCTGCGCGACTGCATGATGTGGCTCTACGGGAGCGGGTTCCCGAAGAGCCTGGACGTCAGCAAGGCGATCGACAAGCGGGGCGGAGATCCACTCGCGTGGCGGGCCGTCTCGGAGGCCGC